>JBLMWN010000093.1:0-2647 GCA_050257255.1 Betaproteobacteria bacterium
TCACCTCCAACACGTACAATGATTGGGCTATACAGCACATGTTCCTCAACGTCCCGGGCATGCTCGGGGCCATGAAATTTCTTGAAACGTTCAAGGAGTATCCGCCGCGCCAGAAGCCTGAGGGCATGGACTTCGACGAGGTGATCAAGAAAATGCAGCGGTCCGCAGCCGGGAATTAGCCCTTTAACCAATCCCCTCCCTCGGGAAAGAGGGAGGGGCGCATTGTGAAATTCTTTAGGGAAGGAAATCAGACGATGAAAACCTCGGGAACCAGAATTATCGCCTGTCTGCTTGGCGTCCTGCTATCAATGACCTTCTCAACAGTCATAGAGGCCGCAGGCCCTTCAACTGAGCCTGGTGCATGTTCACTGCCTTCGTGGAACAACGGCCCGGCAAAGACATCCATCATCGATTTCGTCACCAGGGTGACAAAGGAAGATGGCCCGGACTTCGTACAGCCTGCCGGGCGTATCGCGGTTTTTGACAACGACGGCACGCTCTGGGCCGAGCAGCCGATGTACTTCCAGTTCCTTTTCATGCTCGACCGGGTGAAGGCGCTTGCGCCGCAGCATCCGGAATGGAAGACGCAGGATCCCTTTGCCTCGATCCTCAAAGGCGACGTGAGATCCGCCCTCGCAGGCGGCGAGAAAGCCCTCGGCCAGATGATGATGGCGACCCACGTCGGTATGACCTCCGAGGAGTTTGAGAAAATCGTGAGTGACTGGATTGCAGCCGCAAAGCATCCGAAGACCGGGCGGCTGTATACCGAGATGGTGTATCAGCCCATGCTCGAAGTGCTCACCTGCCTCCGCGCGAACGGTTTTAAGACCTTCATCGTTTCCGGCGGAGGTGTAGAGTTCATGCGGCCGTGGACCGAACGGGTTTACGGCATCCCGCCGGAACAGGTCATTGGCAGCAGCATCAAAACGAAATTCGACCTTCGCGACGGCAAGCCGGTGCTCGTCCGGTTGCCGGAAATAAACTTTATTGATGACGGTCCGGGCAAGCCCGTGGGCATCCAGATGCAGATCGGCCGCCGTCCTATCGCCGCCTTTGGCAACTCCGACGGAGACCTGCAGATGCTCCAGTGGACGTCGGCCGGCAATGGTCCGCGCTTCGGGCTCATCGTCCGCCATACGGATGCAGAGCGCGAATGGGCCTACGACCGCAACTCCTCGATCGGCAGACTGGACAAGGCGCTCGATGAAGCCCAGGCAAAAGGCTGGACTGTCGTGGATATGAAGAAAGACTGGAAGACGATCTTTCCGGAGATCCGGACGACAACGAGCAAGACGGTTCTAACTCGCGGCGCAGTTGGGAACATGCCGGCTCAGGCCGCGAACGTCAACTAAGGAGGGAAAGAACATGAGGAACAGGCTATTGCTGACAATAGTCGCGACGGCTTCGATCTGGGTGTGCAGCCCCGCCACGGCGCATGCGCAGGAAGCGCCTCCTCACAAATGGACCGCCCAGGAAGTTGCGGAGGCGCTAGTTGATCCTGCAGCCACGATCATGTATTTTAACGTTTCCTACCGGAACTATAGGGATGTCGGCCCTCGGGATGACACGAATCAAGAGTATCGTCTGAACGGGGCGGGATTTTTCAACCTGCCCAACGGAAGCTCGGTCTTCTACCGGGCATTCCTGCCGTTCTACGATAACGAATTTCCCGTCGATGACTCGGGCGTGGGCGACGCGCTGCTTTCCGCCTATTGGGTGCCGAAAAAAGGTAGCTTTATCCTCGGTTATGGCGCAGCGCTCATTGCTCCAACGGCTTCCGAGGACTGGTTCGGCACGGGCAAATGGTCGGCCGGGCCAACGATCGTTATTGCGAAGAAGGAGCCGGGCGTGTATACGGTCGGCGGACTGGTTACGCACGTCTGGTCGTTCGCGGGCGAGAGCGACCGCTCTAATGTCAGTATGACCACCATCCAGCCAGCCCTGACTTATTTCCTCAACAAAAAAGGTACTTCCGTCAGTGTCACATCGGAAACCACCTACAACTGGGAGGCCGACACGGATCCCTGGCAGATCCCCTTGACAGCTGCCATCGGGCAGGTCCTTCCTCCCTTTGGCAAATTCTTCATGGCGGTCGGCCTTGGCGGAAGCTATTACATCGTGAAGAGCGATTTCGCACCCGAATGGGACTTACGCGCGGTGGTGTCGATCGTGTTTCCATGATCGGTTGGGGTGCAGATGAATCAGTCACGGAAAACAAAACTAAGCGCAAGAACAACGGCATCGATGCAGGGCGGGCGGGGCTGCCTCCTTTGGTCGCTGTCGTTATGGCAGCGGCCATGACGGCCGCCATTGGCTTTTGGTGGCACATGGACCGTCAGGTCGGCACTTCGCCGACGTCCGCCCTGAGTGTTGCGGTCAATGTCGTGGATCAGCCTGCGCCATCGGCGACACCCAGGCCGGCGTTCGAGAACCTGACAGGCCTGTGGCAGCGCCCTGACGGCGGATACCTTATCGAGATCCGGAGCGTGAGACCAGACGGTGAAATGGATGCTGCCTATTTCAATCCCCGGCCCATCAACGTGGCGAAAGCCGAGGCGTATCAGGATGGGGCGGCGATTAATGTTTTTATCGAACTGCGGGACCTGAACTACCCGGGCTCCAGATACCATCTGCAGTACGATCCCGT
>JBLMWN010000094.1:0-5255 GCA_050257255.1 Betaproteobacteria bacterium
GATAGGCCATGCCAAGTGCAAGGTTCGCCGTCCCCTGTTTGCTCTGATCGATCGAACCTGATTCTGCCCGGAGCAACGATGCGGTCTCTCCGTAGTGGCGCTTTTCATAGAGTTTCATCGCCCGCGTGACAACATCGTCGGCGGCATAGGCGGTTGTTGTTATGATGAGGGGCAACACGATAACGATGAATCGCTTCATAATCTGCTCATTCATTACTGACTCCTGCCTTTCAATCCCTCAGCTTCATTACGTAAATCTGGTCCCACTGATTGACCTGGGCGCGAAATGCTATGGTTCCGTCAGCCGAAATCGTAACGTCGTGGTTCATCCTCGTATCCGTTTTAATCGGCGCGACCGTCTTTTGCTTGATATCTGCGACATAGATCGGGTTGTACTCCTGCCGGTCGTTTTTCACGAAAACAATGCGACGGCTGTCGGGCATCCAGCCCGGTCCCACCTCGACGTCCGGGATTACGTCCGATGCCGCCACCTTTGCGGCTAATCCATCTCCCTCGGTTGGATCTGAGCCATCAGCGGAAACGACGACGAGCGACCACAGTTTCGGATCGCCTGCGGCATTATAATTGGAATAGAAGGCGATCTTCTTGCCGTCCGGTGACCAGACCGGCCGCAGGTCGTCGAAGGGCCAGGTGGTGAGCGTTTTCTGCGACCCGACGGGCTTCGCGGGATCGTTGATGAGAACGATGTCGTGGTTCTCGTTGCTGCCGCGCATCATGACGATCTTCATGCCGTCCGGCGACCACCGGGGGTAGAGGTATGTGCTGCCTCCCCGTGTTAGCCGCGTGTGAGCATAGGTCTTCAGGTCCGCAACATAGACGTCACCCTTCCCCGTGCGACCCGACACGAAGACGATGCGGTCCGCGACGGGAGACCAGTGCGCCTGACCGTCTTTTTCTTTGTGGTTCGTCAGCCGCACAGCCGTCTCCGCGCCTAAATCCTGGAGATACAGGTCGTAGTTCCCTTCGCCGCCGTTGCTCATGAACACGAACCGTAGATCGTCGGGCGACCAGGCCATACCCGCATTGTAGCTTGTCTCGTCCGACAGGCCGGGGAAAAAGAACCTTGTCTCCGAGCCGCCTCCCGATATCAAGTGGTAAATGGTTTGGACAGGCGTTCCATCAGGCAGAACAATGTGGATCTCTTTTTTGTCGCCCACGCTCCGTTCAAAGGCAATAAAGCCGCCGCCGGGCGACCAGAGAGGGTTCGAGTCGTTCCGGCCTGATTCGATCGTGACAAGGGGACGAACGGACAGCGGCTCGATGGCTTCGAGTTTTTTCTCTTCCGCTATCTGCGCTGTTCCTGTCTCGCCGGAAGACGCCTCAGCGGGGGGGGCCTGAGTCGGCTGGATCACGCCGTTTTTGGCCTCATCCCCTTTCCGCTCCGCGGCGCCGCGACCCCGGCCCGAGAAGGTATCCGTCGCAGAGGACACGACCTCGCCGGCAACTCCTGCGTGCACGAAGACCACCAGCAATGCGGCAAAACCCAGTGCACGATAGTGCTTCCAGTCTTTCACAAAACGTTCTCCCGCGGCCCTAGAGGTTCTTGATCTGGTCCCAGTATTTCTGCGCCGATTCCCTGGCCTGGTCGAACGTACTGTTCCCCTCGAGATTTCTGGGGAAGAAATCGAAGTACTCGCGCCACGCGAGGTTCGCGCTATTCAGGATATTGTTTTTCCGCGTGAGAAGGTAAAGCTTGTGGTACGCCAGCGCCGTGTAGTAGTACGTATCGTGCACGGCCTCATCATAGTGGTCATTCGGGAAGAACCGCATGTTCTGCTTCGCTTTCTGAAGGTTCTCGATCGCCTGGCCGAAGCTCTGCGCTGCGGCTTCACGGTCTTTCTGGATAAGCGCGTTGCCCCTCTCATAGTAAGCGTGCCCCAGGTTTGTAAAGGCTACCGAGAACTGCTT
The DNA here is from genome assembly GCA_050257255.1 of Betaproteobacteria bacterium. GTDB lineage: Bacteria > Nitrospirota > UBA9217 > UBA9217 > UBA9217 > JAJYKN01. The sequence continues at coordinate 1,930 of JBLMWN010000094.1, forward strand.
GTACACCAGCTGCTGGTTCTCAGGCAGAGACAGCACGTTCTCGAACTCGCGTATGGCGCCGTCGTAATCGCTCTTATCATCCAGGTAGATCTGAGCCAGCCGGTGATGCGCTACGGAGTAGTCGGGATGCCCCTTTTCCGTGCTCTGATATGCCAGGATCGCGGCGTCGATATCGCCCTTCTGCTCGGCACGTTCTCCTATCTTGAGGAAGTCCTTGGGTAGAACGATCTTCGCGCTGCCGGTCCGGTCCTCTTCCTTTTTCGAGAATTCCACTACCTCTTCCCAATCGCGGTAATCGCCGCCGACGGTGACTTTGACTGTGTGAAATCCGAGGGTTACCGGTTTTCCGTCCAGGATCGGCGTCCGGCCGATTTTCTCGCCGTCAACATACACATCGGCAGACTGCGGCTGGGAGTCTATCTTGAAGACCGCGTTGTTTACCACCAGCACAAACTCTTTCGAGTCCTTGTTCTTGTCGATCTTGACCTTTTCAGTCACCTGCTGGTATCCATGCCGGTACAGCACGAGCGTAAAGTTCTTGTTGAGTCGCACCGGGACCTCTGCCTTGCCGTCGGGCCCTGTCGAACCGAGCCACTCGTCGTTCACGTAGATGTTTACCCCTGTCAACGGTAATACATCGGGAGGCAGGCCCCCCTTGGCGAAGAGGACGAAGTAGTTGCGGGCGGCCTCTTCCTCTCCCTCGCGATAGATGCGGCGCACCACGCGGTTGCCAATCGCGATCTTTTCGCCTTTTTTGAGGTCCTCTACATCGGTCCAGGAGCCGCTCTCTTCGGACTTCTTGACCCTGAGTCTCCCTGCTTCGCGGTACCCCGAGACCTTGCCGGTCTCGTCCATGCGCGGGGTCATGAGAGTGAAATCCATGCCCTTGGCAATCCGGTAGCCCGATTTGCCGAGATTGATCCGGTAGCGCTCACCGTCGACACCGATCACGGTCCCTTCGAAGGGGAACCGTTCGAGCACGGCAGCCGCAATCTCTTTGGCCGCGCTGTTGATGTCGCCGGCGCTCCTCGCGCGCGAGATATGGCTCAGGATCAGCTTGCCGCCGGACGTGTAGAACTTGGTCTCGATCAAATAGCCCTTATCGTCCTGGGCAATGCTGCCGAGAATGATCATGTCTACGGTCTTGCGGAGCGGCGTATCCCGCCAACCCTTGGCGGTGATCTTCCCAATACTCAATTTTGCGCGCTTCATGTCGGCCTGGAGCGATTTGGAAGGGACTTCGAGGAAGCAGGAGTTTTTGAAGAGCTGGGCTGCAAGCGCCGTTTCCGTCTGTGCCAGAACCTCCTTCAGTTCAACGTTCGGCGTATTGCCCGCAAAGCGGTAGATGCCGGTCCTGATCGGCTTGGGCGTTGTCCGATAAAAATAGCGCTGGAAGTCGACCTCGCCCTCAAGCACGATCGAGGCCTTCCAGGTATCGGGGATGTAGCCCGGCGCCGATAATACGATCTGAGCCTTCTTTCCCGGCTCGCCGTCATAGGACCAGGTGAACACGCCCTTGGCATCGGTCTTACCCACGCCCTTATTATTGATGTTCACCCGGATACCGGGGATGCCGCTTGACTGACCGTATTCTTCTGTGAGTGCGCTGATCAAGACGGTTACGCGCTTGGTCAGGGCTGCTTCGAGCTTCTGGCCCGGCTCGACGGCGCCGGTCTTGCGCCAGAGGGCGTAGCCTGGTTTGCTCACCGCGAGATCTACGCCGCTTTCGGGCAGGTCCTTGAACTCATAGACGAATACACCCTGGGCGTCTGTCGTCCCGGCGTCTTTTCCCGCTGCCTTGACCAGCGCGTCCTTGACTGGTGTGCCCTTCTCGGTAACGACAATCGTTATATACTTTGAAGCGGCAAGATCGACATCGAACGAATACTTCTCCACGGCGCCCGACTTGGGCAGCTTCATGAGAAACGTACTCTTCCAGGGCTTGATGCGGTAGCCCGGCATGTCCTTGGCCACAACGATCTCCACCTCAGCGCCCGGTTTCTTTTTGATGATCTTTGAAAAGGCTCCATTCGCATCAGTGAGCCCCTGCTCTTCGCCATCAATGGTGACTTTGGCCTGTGCCGCGGGCTGGCCGTCCATGCGTGCCTTCACGGCGATCTCGAGCTTTTCACCCGCGCAGCCGAAGAACAGAACCGTCGCCATTATAACCAAAACTGACCATTCAACGCGCTTCATCATAGCCATGCTCCTCCTGGTTGTTCACACAACCATTGGGAATTTTAAATTATCGATTGATTTTTCATTGCCTCTTTTCAATCCGCGTGCACGGCGGCTCACATCGTCGGCGGCTGGATGTTGACCTCGCCGGGGTTTACGATCTTGTCCTCATCGGACTTCGAGCCCTCGAAGCTCTTGCGCTTGCCTTCGGGAATCTTCTGGAGCTTGAAATCCATCTTCTTGCTGCCGAACCTTGTTACCTCGATGGTCTGCGTCTCGGTCAGGAAGCCGATCCTGCTCGCTTCCACCTTGTACATACCCGGTGAGATGTAGTCCTTGATGGACTCGTACTTGCCCTTGATGTCCACAGTGACGGAGTGGGACGCCTTTTCCAGCGTCGTCGTTGTATTGATCATGTTCACCACCGTGCCCTGCGGGCTTTCTTTGGCAGCAGGAATGGGCTGCAAGTTCGCATCGACGAGCTGTACCGTCCCGTAGATTTTCGGCGAACACGCCCCCAAGAAGAGCGCCAAAAAAGCGAACACGATATTCTTTGAGCAATGCATATCTCGTTTCCTCCTGGACGGTGAATTGGATACCCGGAGGAGCGGCTGTGCCGCCCCGGGCACGTCAGATATAAATAAAAAGCCGCCAAAGCTGATACCTGATACAGGTTCTTTGGCGGCTCGACTCGCATATAAAACAGTTCATGCCTGGCAACTCAGCACAGCGCTTCATTTCCTGAAGCAGGTTCCTGTTTTACGTAGCTTCGTGGCTCTGCGCCCCACGGTTTCCCGGGGTTTGCTCTGAGCAAAGGAATATTCAATTATAGCGCCTACGGAGTAGGTTGCAAATAAATCTAGCATTTCACCGACCTATTGTCAAGGGAGTGAAGGAAGGAAGGCTGTCCATGATTTTTTGTGATTGCCGTCACATTTGTCCTGTCATGTTCCCGGGTAATGACGAGAACTACACTCCGACATTCAACGACGCGCCTCCCTGCATGTTGTCGCTTATCGCGGACTGAAGGATGCTCAGGCGCTTTGCAGGTATTCCGTGATCTTCTCCCGCAGGGTCTGGAAGATCCATTCGAACTTGGCGTCATCCGACTCGAGGAGCGTGACGCGGAACCCCTGGAGGTCGCAGTT
>JBLMWN010000095.1:0-2863 GCA_050257255.1 Betaproteobacteria bacterium
GGGAGCGCATGACAGGGGTTCCGCCTGGTCAGCGGTGATAAGGGTGCTGTTTGACACAAGGCTGCTCCGGCGGAAATGGCCGCCGGGATACCCTCAAGGCGGGATAAATCTGTTGTCACGCCGATGTTAATGTGTTAATATTAAATGAATTAGTTCTGGTGAACGTCAGAGGCGTTTGCTTTTTAGGAGGAATTTTTTCGTGAGTGCATTCTACAAAAACCTTGCGCTGATACTGCTGTTCGTGGTCGTATCGGTGCTCATCTTCAATCTGTTCAATCCCGTCAGTCAGTCGGCGGTCCAGATTTCCTTCAGCGACTTCATGGCTAAGGTGAAAAATGATGAAGTCAACGATGTGACCTTCAAGGGCAACGAACTTACGGGAACGTATAAAACCGGGAAATCGTTTAAGACGAACCTTGTCGAATATCCTGATCTCACCAAGGAACTCATGAACAAGGGAGTCAAGATCAACTCCGAGCCCCCCAAGGATTCGCCGTGGTACAACTTCCTTGTGGTCTGGGCTCCGCTCATCCTCATGGCCCTCTGGTTCCTCTTCATCATGCGCAACATGCAGATGGGCGGAAACAAAGCGCTCTCCTTCGGCAAGAGCAAGGCCAAGCTGCTCAACGAAAGTTCCAAGAAGGTGACCTTCAGCGAAGTGGCTGGTATGGACGAGGCCAAGATGGAGGTCCAGGAGATCATTGAGATCCTTAAGGACCCGCAGAAATTCCAGAAGCTCGGCGGGAAGATCCCCAAGGGCGTGCTCCTCGTCGGCCCTCCGGGCACGGGCAAGACGCTCCTCGCGCGCGCCATCGCGGGCGAGGCCGGCGTGCCGTTCCTATCGATCAGCGGCTCCGATTTCGTCGAGATGTTCGTCGGCGTGGGTGCGTCCCGCGTTCGCGACCTCTTCGAGCAGGGCAAGAAGAACGCCCCCTGCATCATCTTCATCGACGAGATCGATGCCGTGGGCAGGCACCGCGGAGCGGGGCTGGGCGGCGGACATGACGAGCGCGAGCAGACCCTGAACCAGCTGCTCGTTGAGATGGACGGGTTCGAGAGCAATGAAGGCGTGATCCTTGTGGCGGCCACCAACCGTCCGGATGTCCTCGACCCGGCGCTTCTCAGACCGGGAAGATTCGACCGCCAGGTAGTAATCCCGCGGCCGGATTTGAACGGAAGGGTCGGCGTGCTCAAGGTGCACACGCAGAAGATCAAGCTCGCGCCGCATGTGGACCTGGAGTCAATCGCGCGCGGCACCCCCGGCCTGTCAGGGGCCGAGTTGGCGAACCTTGTGAACGAGGCAGCGCTGCTTGCCGGAAGGATGGGCAAGACACAGGTTGAGAATGACGACTTCGACCGCGCCAAGGACAAGATCCTCATGGGTCTCGAGCGAAAAACCATGATCATCAGCGACGAGGAGAAGAAAAACACGGCCTACCACGAGGCGGGCCACACCATGGTCGCCAAGCTCATCCCCGGCACCGATCCCGTTCACAAGGTCTCGATCATCCCGCGCGGCATGGCGCTCGGCGTCACGCTCCAGCTCCCGACTGCCGACCGCTATTCCTACGACCGCGAGCATCTTCTGAACAACATCGCTATCCTGCTCGGGGGCCGCGCTTCTGAGGAGATCGCGTTAAACCACATGACCACGGGCGCCGGCAACGACCTCGAGCGCGCCACCATGCTGGCCAGGAAAATGGTGACCGAATGGGGCATGAGCGACAAGCTCGGCCCCCTCACCTACGGCAAGAAGGAGGAGCAGATATTCCTCGGCCGGGAGATCGCACAGCACCGCGACTACAGCGAGCACACGGCCGTCGAGATCGACGAGGAAGTGAAACGCATCGTCACTGCGAACTACGAACGGGCCAAGAAACTGATCAGCGACCGCCGGGAAACGCTCGACCGTTTGGCGAACGCCCTGCTTGAGAAAGAAACCCTCGACGGCCCCGACATCGAAGCCATCGTCAACGGCCGGCCTGCGGCGGCTTAGGAGGGCCGGCATGACGCCTGTCGTCCGGATATCAGGCCACGGAGCGCTGACGATATCCCTGGGCGGTCTGGCGCCGGAGCAGGCAACAATCCTGCGCAATATCATCCGTACCTCGGAAGGCGGGGCGGGCTTCGGCCCTGCCCCGTCGTCGTTTTCAAGACGGCACGCCGCTGATTCGCCTCATCCTGAGATGGTTCTCTCCGGCACGTTCAGCCAGTTGAAGCATATCACCCGCCTGATCGCAGCCAATAACGGCCTACCCGGCACAATTTCTAAAAAAATAGACTCTTTGCTTGACAACTATGCGCGCTCGGATTATAAAATTGACTGCAGGGGAAAAATCCTCGACCTCGGCGGCCGCACGCATATTATGGGCATCCTAAACGTAACGCCCGATTCTTTTTCAGATGGCGGACTGTACGCCGATGCTGAGCGGGCCCTTGCCCATGCACGCGAGATGGCTGCAGCAGGCGCCGATATCATCGATATCGGAGGCGAGTCCACCCGTCCGGGCGCGGAGCCCGTGCCGGAGGAAGAAGAACTGCGCAGGATCATCCCGCTTATCGAGCGCCTTTCCGCGGAGCTCCCGGTTCCTCTCTCCGTCGACACCTACAAATCATCGGTCGCAAGGAAGGCCCTCAAAGCTGGCGCCGCGATCGTGAATGATATCAGCGGGCTCCGGTTCTCGACGGACATGGCGAAGGTGGCCGCTGACTACGGAGCTGCCGTGGTCATCATGCACATCAAGGGCACGCCGCGCAACATGCAGCAGGACCCGGTTTATACCGACGTGGTCGGCGAAATCATGGAGTACCTGGAAGAAGGGATCGAGATCGCTGTGCGGGGCGGCATAAACACGGAAAAGAT
>JBLMWN010000096.1:0-7641 GCA_050257255.1 Betaproteobacteria bacterium
GTCTGCTCATGAAACTCCAGAAGCGCGCTGTCCGGTTCCTCAAGTCCCGGGGTTACCGCACTCTGGCCATACCGCCCGACTCGGACCGGAAAAAGGGGACCTTCATTTCGAAACTGTATTCGTTGTTCAACCATAAGATGGCGGCAACGTCAGCGGGTCTCGGCTGGATCGGAAAAAACGGCCTCCTCATCAACCCCGATTACGGACCACGGCTGTCGTTGGCCACCGTGCTGACCGACGCGCCGCTCCTGCCGGATGCTCCGATGAAGCACAGCCTCTGCGGGGACTGCAAACTCTGCATGACCTACTGCCCGTCGCAGGCGATCACGGGAGCGGAATGGTCCCGGTCCTCGCCTTTTGTCGAGCTGGTGAGGCTCGACGCCTGCAGGAGCCACAAGGAGACCAAACGCGCCACGGAGGGGAAACCGAACTGCGGCCTGTGCATCAACATCTGCCCGTACGGGAGAGAAGGAACAAGTACCAAATGACAAGCACCAAATAACAAATAAATGTCAATCATCAATGACCAAAAACTCAAACTGGAATTTTGAATTTGGAAATTATTTGAGATTTGTGATTTGAAATTTGGGATTTTGTCGTTATCGGAGGAAGTACATGACTAAAAAACATCGGGTCATTTTCCAGCCCTCAGGCAGGCGCGGCGAGGTGGATGAAGGCAAAACCATCCTCGAGGCCGCCCAGGCACTGGGCGTCGACATAGAAGGTCTCTGCGGACACAAGAAGGTCTGCGGAAAGTGCAAGGTCCGGATCGAGGAAGGATATTTTGAAAAGGATAATATCGAGTCCGGCATGGCCCATCTCTCGCCCCTGACCGAGGCGGAGAAAAAGCACATCAAGCCCGAGGACGGTCCCGGCATCAGGCTTTCCTGCACAGCCGAAATCCGCGGCGATGTAAAGGTCTTCGTTCCCGAGCGCTCCCGTGCAGGCAAGCAGGTGGTGCGCAAGGCCGCCAAGGAGCTCTCGATCAAGCTCGACCCGGCGGTAAAGAAGTACAACATCGACCTCGTCCCGCCGACGCTTCATGACATGACAACCGGAGACCGGGAGCGGGTGCTCAATTTTCTTGAAGACGACTATGGCCTTAAAGAACTCACGTTCGATTATCTGGTCCTGAAGGACCTGCAGGACGTTCTGCGCACAGGCGGCTGGAAGGCAACAGTCACGGTATGGATGGACAAGGAGATCATCAAGGTGGAGCCAGGCTTCGTCGAAGCCTGCTACGGTCTTGCTGTGGACATCGGCACCACGACCTGCGTGGGCTACCTCACGGACCTGAACACGGGCAAGGTGGTGAACACCGAGTCCATGATGAACCCCCAGGTGCCCTACGGCGAGGACGTGATGTCCCGCATCACCTATGCCATGAACAATCCCGGCGGCCTCGAGACCATGCAGAAGGCGATCATCCAGGGATTGAACGAGATCATCGCGCGGTCAGTCACGGAGATCATGAAGGATGGCCCCAAACCCGGCCACGTGATCGACGACCTCACGATCGTGTTCAACACCGCCATGCATCACATTTTCCTGGGCTTGAACCCCGAATATATCGGCCGTTCGCCCTTTATTCCTGCGGTCCAGAGCTCGCTCGACATCAAGGCGCGCGACATCGGACTCAAGATCAACCCTGCGGCCTACGTCCACGTCCTTCCGCTCGAGGCGGGTTTTGTAGGGGCCGACAACGTGGGTGTCTTGATCGCTGAGGAACCCTATAATCAGGACGAGATGGTTCTCATCATCGATATTGGGACCAACGGCGAGCTTCTTCTCGGCAACCGGAACAAGGTCTGTTCGACATCGTGCGCGACAGGTCCTGCCTTTGAAGGCGCCCAGATCAAGTTCGGCATGCGCGCCGCCCCCGGCGCTATTGAGAAGGTCGAGATCGATCCCGTAACCAGAGAGCCGCGGTATAAGGTCATCGGCAAGGCGGACTGGCACACCTACATCGAGCAGGTGAACGCAAAAGGCATCTGCGGCTCGGGCATCATCGAGGTGGTGGCCGAGATGTTCAAGGCCGGAATTATCGATAAGAGCGGAAGGTTCGTCATGGACCTGGACACGCCGCGGGTCAGGAGGGACTCCGACGGGAAGCCCGAGTATGTGCTTGCCTGGGCGGCGGAAACCTCGATTGGGCAGGACATCACCATCACGCAGAACGATGTGCGGGCGCTGCAATTAGCGAAAGGGGCGCTCTATACCGGGGCCAAGCTCATGATGAAACGGCTCGGCGTCACCAAGCTCGACCGCGTGATCCTCGCCGGCGCCTTCGGCAGCCACATCGACCGCGAGGCATCACTCACGCTCGGCATATTCCCTGACTGCCCCATCGACAAGGTCTACGCCGTGGGAAACGCTGCGGGAGATGGATCGCGTATGACGCTCCTGAACCGGGCCAAGCGGCGCGAAGCGAATGAGCGGGCGCGGTGGGTAGAATTCATCGAGATCGCCACGGACCCTGCCTTCGAGAAAGAGTTCATGCAGGCGATGCACATTCCGCACATGAAAGACAAGTTCCCGAACCTGAAGGAGCTGCTCGAGAAAAAGAAGAGCCTTGTGGAGATCAAGGCATAGGTGGTCATGGCCCATTGAGCGGTCGGCACACCGGGCTTTCCGGCCTCATCCGGTTTAGGCACCCTGTGCAACTGACGGCCAGAGTAAGAGGGATTATCACCGGACTCCCTCCCGGTGATAATGAGGTTGCTGGGGCAGGGAGGCTTTCACTTTCCCCGGCCTCCCTGCCCTTATACCTTGGTATGGTTAGAAGAGGGAAGGAACTCTATGACAAAGGTCATCGTAAACTCCGGGGCATGCGGCTTTTCTGTCACGATCAAAGCCGAAAAAGGCACGGACGGCAAGATCACCGTGTCCTTGGATACTGACTGCGAGATGGTGAAGAAAATGCTTGAGGAGATCGCAGTCCTCGACCGGTTCGCCCCACTCACCGGGTTCCAGAATAATCCTGTTCACCGGTCTGCGGCGAAACACCTCAAGCATGCGGCCTGTCCCGTGCCTTCCGCGATCCTGAAGGCGATTGAGGTCGAGGCGGGCCTGAACGTGCCGAAGGACGCCAGCATATGCTTCGTTAAAGATTGACATATCGCCGGCGCTCTCTTGGAGCATGTCCCGGGGATAGCCACAACGAACAGCCCCGTTCATGACGGCCGTCAGGAACACACGGGGCGTGTTATAGTTATTCCATAGCTTGTTGAACGGATGGCTTCCATGGGAAAGATACTCATTGGCGCGGCATACTGCATCTATGCGGCATTCTGGCTGCGGTTTTTCTCGCATTTCCTTGTGTGGTGGCGTGCCGAGCGGCGTCTTGAAGAAACTGGTGCGTCTGCTGTGCCATCTGGGGGCAAGGCCTGCGCGCTCACGGCTGTTGATGCGATCCTGTTCGGCAGGCTCTTGAAAGTGAACGCCGCCCTCTGGTTCGGCGAGTGGGTATTTCATACATCTTTTCTCCTGGTGCTTCTGCGGCACCTGCGGTTTTTTTTGGACCCCGTTCCGTCTTGGGTATGGCGGATGCAAACGCCGGGGCTGATCGCGGGCTACATTCTTCCGTTCTCCCTGGCATACATCCTCGCCATCCGCCTGCTCACGAAACGCGAGAAATACGCCGCCCCGGCGAACGTATTTCTCCTCGGGCTGGTGCTCATCATCAGCTCGATCGGCGTTGTGATGCATGCGTGGTTCAAGCCGAACCTGGTGGATGTGAAATTGTTCGTCCTCGGCATTCTGTGCTTCAAGCCGGCTGCCGTGCCGGAGAGCCTGCTCTTCGTGATGCATTTTTGTCTGGTCCTGCTGCTGATTCCCTTTCTTCCTACTCACATCTTCACAGCGCCGTTTGTGATGATGGAAGCGAGGAGGCGGGAGCAGGCGCTTCGCCTGGTGATGCATGAAAAATAAACGCCCGTTCACCGAAGAACTTACGCCCCGTCAGATTCTCGAGATAGACGCCTGCACGCAGTGCGGTGAGTGCCTCAAGCACTGTCCGGTGCAGGACGTGACGGGCAACCCCACGGTCTCCCCGCCCGAAAAGATCCGCATGTTCCGTGAGTTCATCCGCGCCAGCGAAGGACTCAAGGCGCTTCTCTTCGGTCCCGGCGAGGTAAATCGAAGGCTGCTCGAGGATTTCACGCGGGCCGTGTATGAATGCACGACCTGCGGCGCCTGCGGCCAGAGCTGCCCGGTGGGCATATTCACCCAGCGGCTCTGGCCCATGCTCAGAAAAGAGATGGTGAAGCGCGGACTCGGGCCCATCGGCGTCCAGGCGAACATGCCGAAGGCGATCCAAAACAGCGGCAACCCCTACGAGAAGCCGGCAGGCGAGCGCTATAAGCCCTGGTTTCCCGAGCAGGTGAAGGTCGCCGAGCGGGCTGATATCGCCTATTACGCAGGATGCACAGGAGCGTATGAGGCGCAGCCCATGGTGCGCGGCGATGTGCTGGTCCTCGACGCCATCGGTGAGCCCTTCACGATGCTTGCGCCGGAGGACGAGGTGTGCTGCGGTTTCCCCCTGTTCATCACGGGTCAGCACGATCTGCTTCGCGATCTCACGAGAAAACTTGTCGAGGAATATAAAGCGAAGGGAGTGAAGGTCCTGGTGTGCTCCTGTCCCTGCTGCGTGAACATCATGGCGCGGGACTGGCCCGCGCTCTATGGCCGGGAACTTCCCTTCACGATACGCCATATCACCCAATATGTTGTCGACGGGATCAAAAGCGGAAAACTGCGCCTGAGCAAAGAGCTGCATGAGTCGGTGATCTACCACGACCCTTGTTATTTGAGCCGGGGCGTAGGCGTGATCGAAGAGCCCCGGAACGTGCTCAAGAGCATACCGGGTCTCGCGCTCCTGGAGTTCGAACAGCACGGTCTCAACTCCCGCTGCTGCGGTTCGGGAGGGGCGGCGAGAAAAGTCTACCACGAAAACGCCATTGCCATGGGCCGTTTGACCATCGACGAGGCAGTGGCGAAAAAAGCCGACCGGCTGATATTGAGCTGTCCCGCCTGCTATGCCAAGGTGAACGAGGCCATGCAGGGACATAAGAACCAGATACGCATCACGGACATCATGGAGCTGGTGAGCGAGTTGATATAAGGTTGTTTCCAGCTTGCAGGCTTGTCAGCTTTAAAGCTTGCCATCGTGGGTGATGAATCATGAGCCATTTCTCCATTCGATGCAGAAAGTGCGGTAAAACTCTTGAGAACACATACTGCGCCTTCTGCGAACACTGTACGGATGCGCTCTTGGTGACGGAGTACCATGAAACCCGCTTCAGGGAACGCGATGCCGAAGGCGTCTGGCGGTTCAACTGGCTTCCGGTCCACGAACCGCAGATCACCCAGGCCGGCCCGGTCGTGTATCGGTCACAAGGGCTCGCATCTCACCTCGGCCTTGAGAATCTCTACATCTGCTTTAACGGTTACTGGCCTGAAAAGGGAGGCCTGCTCGAGACCTGCACGTTTAAGGAATTCGAGGCCGCCGTCGTGCTCCAGAACGCCCGTGAGAACGGCGTCGAAGGTCTTATCGTCGCCTCTGCCGGGAACACGGCGCGGGCATTCGCCCACCTGTCGGCGGTCACCGGCTTCCCGGCGGTCATCGTCGTGCCCCGTATGTGCCTCATGGAAATGTGGTACCTCGAGCGCTCGTCCGTGGTCCCGACACTCGCCGTGGGAGACGGCGATTATGCCGACTCGATCGATGTTGCGAAGAGGATTGCCATGACCTTGGGATTCCCCTTCGAGGGCGGTGTGAAGAACATCGCAAAGCGCGACGGTCTCGGCATCGTCATGCTTGAGGCGGTGTCGAAAATCGGCAGGCTGCCCGACCACTACGTCCAGGCCGTGGGAAGCGGCACCGGTGCCGTGGGCGCCTGGGAGATGGCCGAGCGGTTCGTGAAGGACGGCAGGTTCGGTTCCCGTCTTCCGGTCCTTCACCTGGGGCAGAACCTGCCCTTCGGACCCATGCTGCATGCCTGGGAACGGAAGAGCAGGGTGCTCCATCCCCAAGATCTGGATCCGGAGCTGATCAGCCGGATCACGACGCGAGTGCTCTCGACCCGGTATCCCGCTTACTCGGTCACGGGCGGCGTTTACGACGCACTCCTGGCAACGGACGGGAAGATGTACGGCATCCAAAATGACGATGTCTATGCGAACATGGAGACCTTCCTCAAAACCGAGGGGATCGACATCGTTCCTGCATCCGGTGTGGCTGTGGCCACGCTCAAACAAGCCGTAGGGGCCGGAGCGATCGAAAAGAACAGCACTGTTCTGCTGAACATCACCGGCGGCGGAGAAGCGAGACTGAGACGGGAAAAAAAGACGCATGCCGTTATCCCGCGGTTCATATCGAAAAACGTCACCGAGAAAGAGATCGAGGAGCTGCTGTGCAACACCCTGAAGAAGAGCTCATAGGCATACTCAGGAACCACCGTGTGGATTTCACCGCCTCTCTTCCGTGCGAGAAGATCAAGACCCTCCTCGAGATGGTGGGCCAATCCTTCTTTCACGTTCCCCTGACGCGGGAAGAGGAAGGCGTCGGCATCTCTGCGGGCGCCGCCCTGTCGGGCAGGCGGCCTGCGATGTTCGTTCAGAGTTCCGGCATCGGGAACATGATCAATGCCCTTCTCTCTCTTACGGCGTTCTATGAACTGCCCCTTGCATTATTCGTAAGCCGGAGGGGCGTTTACAAGGAGAAGATCGAGGCGCAAGTTCCCATGGGCCAAGGACTTCCGGAGATCCTGACAGGCGCGGGGATTTCCTGGTCGGAAATCAGCGCCAGGGATGATCTCATGCGCGTGAAACAGAGGCTCTCGGGGGTTTATGACGAGAATCGCATTCACGCGTTCCTGCTGAGCCCTGCGGTGTGGGAAGGGTCCACGTGCGGTATGCAGGATACAGGATACACGAAGCACGACAAAAACAAAAGCGTTCACCATGAATCACGGATCACGGATCATTCATCATCTCCAAGCCTCTCCCGGTACGATATCATCAGGATCATTGCGCCGTACCTTGAGAGGAAAGTCGTTGTCAGCAATCTGGGCTGGCCTTCCAAGGAACTCTATGCCGTCAAACATCAGCCGTCGAACTTCTACATGCTCGGGAGCATGGGCATGGCCACGCCAATAGGGCTCGGGATTGCGATTACCACGGACAAAGAAGTCTTCGTGATCGACGGCGATGGAAGCCTGCTCATGAACCCCGGCACCCTCGCAACAGCCGCCTCTCTTGAACCGAAAAATCTCACGATCATCGCCATCGACAACAACGCCTACGGCTCCACAGGAAACCAGCCGACGTTAACGGGAACATGCGTCGATCTTGAAAAAGTGGCCCAGGGCTTCGGGTTCAGAAATACAAAGAAAGCGGCCAGTGAAGAGGAAATTGTCGAAGTGATGAAGAAACCGCGGTCAGGACTTACGTTTATCCATGCCCTTGCGCTTCCGGCCAACAAGGACGTGCCGAACATCCCGATACACCACCTGGAAATCAAGAGATCGGTGCAGGAATTCCTGAAGAAGTGATCGGCAGGTTTCATCAGCCCGTTCGAAAATTTAGGCGGGTGACCGAATCCGATGATGACTGAATCCGCCGCAAAGCGTTTTCGTAGGG
>JBLMWN010000097.1:0-5608 GCA_050257255.1 Betaproteobacteria bacterium
CCACGTTGAAAGCGGTCCCCGTCCCTTCTCTGCTCTCAACTTCGATTCTCCCTCCATGGGAGAGGACGATCTTGTGCACCAGTGCCAATCCGAGCCCGACTCCTTTGTCTTTTGTCGTATAAAACGGCAGGAAAATCTTCTTGAGTTGATCCTCCGGAATGCCTGTGCCGGTATCGCGGATCACGATCTTGAGCTCCCGCTTCCCGCGAGCCTCGATGGCGAGCGTTCCGCCGTCCGGCATGGCCTCAACCGCGTTCTGGATGAGGTTCGTGAAGGCCTGACGCATGAGCACTTCGTCGACAAAAACTTCGACGTCATCGACCTTCAAGGCGGTCGTAATGCGTGATCCATCGCCTTTTGCCTGGAGCACGTTCGCCAGGCAGGTCTCAATCATTTCTTTGACCTTTACCGCAACGCGGTTGAGAGACGCGGGCCGTGCAAAGGTCAGGAGGTCCCCGATGATCCTATTCATGCCGTTGATCTCATCCGTTATGCTGCGGATGGTCTCCTGGCCTGGTGGATCTGCTTTTTTCGAGAGCAGGTTGAGATATCCGGAGATGACCGCCATCGGGTTCCTGAGTTCGTGGGCAATGCCGGCCGACATTTCACCGAGCGCCGTCAGGCGCTCACGGAGCTCCATTTGTTCCTGCAGCCGCTTCACCTCCGAGATGTCGGAGAAGGACAGGATGACGCCGATCGCCGCATCATGACGGTCCGTAAGAACTGCCGTGTTGTAGCCGAGCCAAAGTCGCCCTCCGGATCGATCGAGCATCGCTTCCATGCGCGCTGAAGGGATCTTCCGTTCGAGCGTGTTCCGGACAGCCTGGACGATGGAGCTGTCGCCGAACAGGTCACGGCAGCTCTTGTCCGCCGCTTCATCGCGGTTGATGCAGAGCGTCTCCTCGGCGGCCCGGTTGATCGTCGTCAGCAAGCAGTGTGTATCGAACGTCATCACGCCGCTCGTCACGCACTGGAGGATGTTTTCATTATAGCTTTCGACGTTTTCGGCGTGCTGTTCCGCCAGCGCCTTGAGGCGTTCGAGTTCTTTTTCCTTTTCCTTGAGCTGTTTGGTGACTTCCTGAAAGGCGCTTATGATGAACGTCGTATCGGTCGCTTTCTCACGCTCTTCTTCCTGCATTCCGAGCTCGCGGCGAAAACGCCGCGTGATAATCCAAAGCAGCAGCGCTGCCGCCAGCACAATGAACAGTCCAGGAAGAAACATGAAAATAGGTTGGGATGTCATAAGCGGACAAGGCCGAGGTACCACGATATGATATCGGCTCCGTAAAAAGCGGACACAACGGCTCCCGCGGCGAGAAATGGACCAAAGGGAATGACCTTTTCCATCTTGTGCCGCTTCAGCGCTATCAACAGAATGCCGACCACGGATCCGGAGAGCGCGCCAAGCATGATCGTGAGGAGCGCGCCTTTCCATCCGAGGAAACTGCCGACCATGCCCATGAGCTTTATATCGCCTCCGCCCATGGCTTCGACATGACGGAGTTTTTCCCAGATCCATCCGATGGCTAAGAGCGGCGCACCGCCCAGGAACATCCCGATGAACGAATTGAGGAATGCGGCGAGGTAAGGTCCGGCATGCGGCAACAGGCTTCCGAGATGGAACGGCAGCGGGTCGGTGAGCGGGTACATATAGAAAGGCGCAAGCGAAAGGCCCACCAGTATTCCCGGGAGCGTTATGACGTCGGGAATGATCTGGTAATCAAGGTCAATGAAGGTGATGACGATCAGGGATGAGCAGAACGCCATGACAAGGAGCGCTTCACCGCCGAATCCGAACTCGTGGATTGTCCAGGAATAGATCAGGCCGTTCATGAGCTCGACGAGCGGGTACCGCCACGATATCGGTTCGCCGCAGCTTCTGCACTTTCCACGGAGGAGGAGAAAACTGATGATCGGGATATTATCGCAAAATTTGATCGGTTCTTTGCAGCGGGGACAGTGTGAGGGCGGCTTTGCTATGGAACGGCCACGCGGCAAACGCACGATGCATACGTTGAGAAAGCTTCCGATAACAAGACCGAAGAGCAAGGCCACAACTACCATCATACGAGAGTATCCTCCGTCTCTTTCACCGTAGTCTTGAAATCGTTGTTGACGCGCTTCATTTCGGTTTTCAGTTCCTCGATTTCCTGCTCACGATCCGTAAGTTCGGCCATGACGGCCATGATTTCGTCGTCCTTGAGCAGCTGGTCGGTTGTCTTGGGCAGCATCTCCCGTTTCTTGAGGTCAATGATTTTCCGGCCGATCATGCTGTACAGTTCACCGACCCGCGCTTGCACTTCATCGATCCTGATCCGCAACCGGAGTACGGCGAGCTCCGCCTTCACCCGTTCCGAAAGCGTTGCGGCCACGACGGAAATCTTCTTGCCGCCTTTTTGCATGTTCAGGACCGCTTTTTCCCAGATGGTCATGGTAACTCCTGATGAAACCCCGAGGGGTAAGGGGGAAAAGATTCGACCTCCTCACGCCTACGCCTTACGTCTCTTCATGACTTGAAACTACTTTATCAGAATACCTGGAAAATATCAACCGACACTGATGAGCCCGAGCCTTCCCCGCCATTTGCTGCGAAGCAGTTCCCGGAGCTGTGGGTGCCCAGTAAGCTCTGGGTCCTGTCGAACAAGCTCAAATGCCTCGGCCCGTGCTTGTTCGAGCAGATCCCCATCACGGATGATGTTCGCCGCGCGCAGGTCCGGCAAACCGGACTGTCGCGTGCCGAAGAATTCGCCGGGACCGCGCAGGCGCAAGTCCTCCTCGGCAATTCTGAAGCCGTCGTTCGTGCGGGCAAACGCGGTGAGCCGTTCTCTCGCCTCTTCCGCAAACATCCTCGGCCCCATCAGGATGCAATAAGATTGATGGCTGCCTCTGCCCACCCTGCCGCGAAGCTGGTGGAGCTGGGCAAGGCCGAAGCGCTCCGGGTGTTCAATCACCATGACCGTGGCGTTCGGCACGTCCACGCCCACTTCGATCACGGTTGCGGAAACGAGGACTTGCGTCTCGCCCGACTTGAAGGCAGCCATGACCGCCTCTTTCTCGTCGGCCTTCATCCTTCCGTGCAGAAGGCCGATTCTCCACTTCGGGAAGATATCCTTCTGAAGATGGGCCGCCATCTCCGTTGCGGCTTTGAGATCGATTTTCTCCGATTCTTCGACCAGCGGATACACCACGTACGCCTGCCGAGCTTTCCTGAGCTCCTCCTCGATAAATTGATATGCGTCGCGCCGTTTGTTCTCAAAATAAAGCCGTGTAACGACCGGGCTCCTGCCCGGAGGCATTTCGTCGATAACGGACACGTCCAGATCGCCGTACACTGTGAGCGCCAGCGTGCGTGGAATGGGGGTTGCCGTCATGACCAGAACGTCCGGCTCGTATCCCTTTGAGGTCAAGGTCGACCGCTGCATCACGCCGAACCTGTGCTGTTCGTCGATAACGGCCAGGCCGAGCCTTTTGAACTTCACCTGCTCTTCGATCAAGGCATGGGTGCCGACCACGATCCGGGCCTCGCCGGACTCGGTCTCCGCAAGCACGGCTTCCTTGTCTTTCTTTTTGCGGCTTCCGGTAAGGGACCGTACCGCAACACCGAGCCCTGCGGCCATGGCGTTCATGTTCTTAAAGTGCTGCTCGGCGAGAATCTCTGTCGGCGCCATGATGCAGGCCTGATAGCCGTTCTCGACTGCAAGGAGCGAGGCGATCATTGCGACAACGGTCTTACCGCTTCCCACATCTCCCTGCACCAGTCTGTTCATGGGCCTCTCGGCAGTCATGTCCTTCTTGATCTCTCCGATGACCCGCTCCTGCGCCTCCGTCAATTTGAAAGGAAGTCTTTTCCTCAGTTCCGATTCGAGCGCGTTCAGAGGCTTGAACTGGATTCCTTTTTTTGCCGCGGACACTCCCCTCTTTCTGATTGCAAGGCCGAGCTCCAGAGCGAACAGTTCTTCAAAGCTGAGCCTTCTGTGCGCTGCGCTCATCCCTCGGTTCAGCACGGCGATATCCTTTTCTATCGTCGGGAAATGGACCTCGAATAGCGCCTCCGGAACATGCATGAGAGAATATTTTTTTATGATCACGTCGGGCAGCATTTCCTGCATAGTCCAACCGCAGGAATCGAGGATTGTCTTCATCATACTGCGAAGATACCGGACCGAAAGTCCCGCAGTGGCCCGGTAGATCGGGACGGTCCTGCCGGTGTGGATGAGCTCGTCACCCTCACCCTCGTCCATGATCTCGTAATCGGGGTTGTCGATCTGCGGCAAGCCGCTTTTGTATGGATTCGACTTCACGATGCCCGACAAAATGACCTTCTGCCCTGTTTTGAATACCTTTTTCATGAAGGGCTGGTTGAACCAAGACCCGACGAGCATGCCGCTCCTGTCAGTGATCACGATTTCGAAGACCTTGACCCGTCGTCGTTTTGTCTGGACCACTTAAGCGGATACGACCTCGCCGGAAACGGTCTCGTAGGAGCCATAAGAGAGCCTGCCGATCTTCTTGAGGTTACCGCGGTCTTCGTATCGCCAGGGAAGGTAGGAGAGCGCGTCTTCCACGGTCGAGATGCCGAGCTTTTTGAGCGTCTCCGCCCGCTTCGGACCGATGCCTTTGCAATACTGGATCGGCGTATCGAACTTGAGCGCCGCCGCAAACGCGGTCTCTGCAGCGGCATGGCGGGAACTTTGCTGTTGTGAAGCGGGAGCGATGGATGCTGATTTGCCGCGCTCTAGGGCGTCGATCAGGGCCGATGCGGCAATGATGCGTTCTTTCTTGTTCTCCGGGGTCAGGTTGTCAAATCCGGCGAAAAGCGCCTCAAGATCCGCTATCGCTTTCGCTTCATTCGGGATGCGCTTCAGTTCCTCCACCTGTGCGCGAATGAACTGTTCCATTGCCGCAAGGCTCTTGATATGCGCAAAATCGTCTCTGGAGGCAAAGGCGATCGGTTTCTTGATGCGTTCGAGGATGTTTTTAAGGTCGTCCATAGGCGATGCCTGGACAATATTAGATTATTTTGAAAGATTTGTCGAGGGAAAGTGAGGCTATAGCCCCGTTCATTTACTACTCATACCTGAGCGCATCGATAGGATTGAGGAGCGAAGCCTTATACGCGGGATAAAAACCGAAAAAGATCCCGATGAGCCCGGAAAAGCTGAAGGCAAGAAGGATCGAGACCGGCGAAACAACGGTGGGCCAGCCCGATACGGATGAGAGGATCACCGCCGTGGACACGCCGATGATGATACCCATGACCCCACCGATCAAAGAGAGCGTAAGCGCCTCGATGATAAATTGGAGTCTGATGTCCCAGGTCTTCGCGCCAATGGCCATGCGGATGCCGATCTCGCGCGTGCGTTCGGTCACGGACACCAGCATGATATTCATGATACCGATTCCGCCGACCAGGAGTGAAACGGAAGCGATAGCTCCGAGCAGCAAGGTCATGACTTTCGATGACTGTTCCGCGGCCTGCATGATCTGGGTAAGGTTCCGCACTGTGAAATCATTGTCCTGCTTCTGGCCGATGTGGTGCCGCTGCCGGAGCAATTCGGTTATCTGCTGCTCAGCCGCGGACAGGTCCTCAGCGCTCCTTGCTTTAACC
>JBLMWN010000098.1:0-4558 GCA_050257255.1 Betaproteobacteria bacterium
ATGCATCATGACGGGGAGATGATTGAGCAGAGCCGCTGTTAATGATCATTAAGAAACTAATCAGTCCTCCGTGTGCTCAGCGTGCAATGGCGGCGGCTATGCAAAAAAAAATTCTACCACGGACAAGCCGGAATCAATAATCATGGACAGAAGACATGATGGAAAATAGGATTAAAGGCTTTAAAAGCATGCAAGTCCTGCTGTCTGTCAAAAGGTTTTTTATCTTTCTTTTCCCGTTTGTGTGAATTTACGTAATGATTGACAAATAGGATTGAGGTGCTCATGAACAGGCGTTCGTTCTTGAAAGGTGTTGCGGCTGCAGGAGCTTCGCTGACGGCGGGAGAGCTGTTCGTCCCCTTTGCCGAGGCGGTCGAGGTGCCCAGGTTCAATTTTGCCCATGTCACGGACCTCCATCTCGACGTACAGGGCGACAGCACGTGGCAGTATCGCGAGAAGAGCGTGCCCCTTTTTATCGATGCACTCCGTCAGCTGTCGCGGCTTCCGAAGCTCACCTTTGTTGTGTTTGGCGGGGACCAGATACACTACGGGCCGAACGACAAAGAATCCCTCGACGTTTTCCAAAAATGGACCGACCATCTCAACATGCCGTTCTATATCCTGCTCGGAAATACCGAGGTCTCTCCTGTCGCGCGAGTTTCCAAGCTGGGGCGGGAGGATTATCTCAAGGCCTGGAGCGGAAAAGGATTGAAGCCCGGTAACTCATCATGGGCCTTCGATCCCGTGCGCGGAGTGCGCGTCATCGGCTTCGATGTCACCGTGGACGGCAAGCCCTATGGAGAAGCGAGTTTTGAAAACCTGAAATGGCTCGAAAGCGAGCTCTCGGCAAATAAGAGCAAAAAACTTATTATTATCTTTACCCATCAACTGCTCATGCCCACGACCCCACGGGACAGCAGCCCCGAATGGTCGCTCTGGATGGTCAAGAACCACGAGAAGGTACGCGTGATGCTGGAACGGTATCCGAACGTGCGGTTGGTGGTCTCCGGCCACCATCACGCGTCAAAGGTTATCACGGCGGGCAAGATCACCTACGTCTCGGACCCCGCCATTGTAACCTATCCCTGCGCCTTCCGGTCATACACCGTGACTACGGAAGGAATCCATCTCAAGAATATCGGTCTCGAGGACAGGAACTCGGTGAATCATGCCCTGGAGCTGCTCACGTCGGACCCCTACGCCAAGATGTACGACCCCGCCGAGCCGCAGAAGGTGGCCGACTACAGTATTGGACTGACAGCGAAAGACCGTGAAACGATGATCAAGTTCTAGGATGGACCATCAGGTTATCGAGGGTTGATACCCGCATTTTGTCCTACTCCTCAGCCAGTGAAAAGTCTATCCGCTTCCTGATCGTGTCGACACGGTCCACGCGAACCCTGACGGCATCGCCGATCCGGTAGGCGCATTTCTTCCGTTCACCCCGCAGGCAGTGCAGCTTCTCGACGTAGTGGTAATAGTCATCGGCCAGCGTCGATACATGGACCAGCCCCTCCACAAAGAGGTCCCGGAGCTGTACGAAGAACCCGAACTGGACCACGCCGGTAATGATGCCGTCGTATACGTCGCCGAGCTTGTCCTCCATGAACCGGAGCTTTAGCATGGTGACCACATCGCGTTCCGCTTCCATGGCCGTCCGTTCGCGCCGGGAGCAATGCGCCGCGGCTTCGGGAAGTGTCTCTGCAAGGCGTTCACGGTAGGCTTCTTCTTTGACCATGCCTTTCATGTCTGCCTTCAGAACGCGGTGCACGATGAGGTCCGGATAGCGGCGGATCGGGGAGGTGAAGTGCGTGTAGGTCTCGGCCGCGAGGCCGAAGTGACCGACGTTCTCATCGGAATAGCGGGCCTGTTTCATGGTTCTCAGAAGGACGGTGTTGATGAGCGTTTCTTCGGGTGAGCCCTTTGCCCGGGCGAGCGCTTTTTGGAGATGGAGGGGCTTGATCTTTTTTCCTGCGGGCAGCGATATGCCCAGGGTCGCGAGGAATTCTACGAGGTCCATCATCTTTTCCTCATCAGGCTCTTCATGAATACGGTAGATGAATGGAGCACCCTTGTTCTCGATATGGCCTGCCACGGTCTCGTTTGCCGCGAGCATGAATTCTTCGATGATCTGGTGG
This sequence comes from Betaproteobacteria bacterium, assembly GCA_050257255.1. Classification (GTDB taxonomy): domain Bacteria; phylum Nitrospirota; class UBA9217; order UBA9217; family UBA9217; genus JAJYKN01. Next base: position 2,136 of record JBLMWN010000098.1, read on the forward strand.
GCCATGTTCCGCTCGGCCCTGATGATCTCGGTCATGCGGCCCTGGAGGTCGAGGATGATCTCGGGCTCGGGAAGGTCGAAGTCGATGCTCCCCCGCTTGGCCCGCTTGGCGCGCAGGATTTCCATCAGCTCGGCCATGAGCCCGAACTCAGGAAGCAGGGCGCTGTATCTCTCTCTTTGGGCCGTGTTCCGGTCCACGAGGATCTCGCGCACCGCGGTGTAAGTCATCCGCTCGTTGCTGTTGATGACGCTTTCATAGATATCGTATTGTCCGATGTCGCCGGAAGGCGAGACATCCATCTCGCAGGTGATGGTGAGCCGGTCCACATTCGGGTTCAGGCTGCATATCCCGTTCGAGAGCGGCATGGGGAGCATAGGAATGACCCGGTCGGGCAGGTATACGCTCGTTCCGCGCTGGTAGGCCTCCTCGTTGAGGAAGGAGCCTTCCTTGACATACTGTGCCACGTCGGCGATATGGACCCAGAGCCGGTACCCGGTTTTAATCTTCTCGATCGAGACTGCATCGTCGAAGTCGCGCGCTTTTTCCCCGTCGATGGTGACCGTGGGCAGGCCCCGCAGGTCGCGTCTGCCCCTGCGCATGGCGGGTGAGACATGCTGGGGGATGTTGTTTGCCTCGCGGACCGCGGCAGGAGAGAAGTGGACAGGAAGTTCGTACTGTTCAATGATCAGGTCGGAGTCGATCCCGGGCTGACCGGGCTTGCCAATGACCCTGGTGATCCTGCCCTCCGGGGGCCTGCCGTGCATGGGATAGGCGATGATCTCGGCAGAGACGATCTCTCCGGATTTTGCGCCTCCAGCCTGCTCGCGGCTAACGACGAGGTCCTGGACCAGCTTGGCATCAAAGGGGGTGACGAAGCCGTAGCCGCCGGTCCGCGGATCCGGGAGTTCATACGTGCCGACTATCTTTGTATGCGCCCGTTCGAGGACCCGGATGATCATGCCCTCGCGTTTGCCGGAGACCTTCTTTTTTCCGACGGGCGGTGTAACGCGTGCCACGACCTTATCGCCGTCCATGGCATCGATCCGGCTCCGCGCTGAAATGTAGATGTCGCTTTTCCCTTTTTTCTCGGGGATGACGAAACCGTAGCCCTGGGGATGGGCCTGGAATGTCCCTGTCTCGAGGTCCATCTTCTCGGGCAGGCCGTAGCGATTTCCACGCGTCTTGATGATGTCGCCGGAGAGCACCAGCTCATTCAACACCTGCTTGAGCTCGCGCCTATCAGCGGCTTTGAGCCTCAGCAAGCGCATGATCTCGCGCACGAGCATGGGCTTGCCGAGCCTGGCCTTGATCAGTTCGATGATCTGTTTCTGAGTATATTTCATTGTGTTTTCCGTTCAGAGTTCAAGGTACCGAGTTCAGAGTAGAGTTCATGCGGCCTTTACGCCTTTATTATGAATCGTGAACTATGAACTTTGAACTTAATTTATCCGCAGAAGCTTTCCCTTCGCTTCAGCGATCATGACGGGGCCACGCTCTATTTTCGCTTCGGCCAGAATGAGCCTTTTTGTTTCTTCTGTGATCCGGCCGGAGACGTTAAGCTTTTCCCCCGGAGCGGCGGGGGACTTGAACTTGACCGTCATCTCGGCGGTCACGGCGGGGATGCCGAGGCTGAAGGCCAGCTTGGCCATAGCTTCGTCGAGCAGGGCAGAGAGGATGCCGCCGTGGACGATCCCTTCATAGCCCTGATGAACGTCGGACGGGATGAAGACAGCGCTGATGCTTCTCGCTTCCACGCTGATCTCGAAATCGACGGCAAGACCGGCGGGGTTCTGTTTGCCGCATACGTAGCAGCGCTGGTTGTCGCGAAGTCGGTTCATAGCGAAAAAGGCGCATGAAGCAGAGCGCATGTGGCATGGAACATTCTGTACGCTTGTATCTACCGCCAGTAGTCAGTATAATATAAAAAATGTCATTTGACAAACAGATAACGCTCACCGAAGCGCAATTGCAGGACCTCGGCATTCAGGACGCTGCTCAGGCTAGAAAAAACCTGGAGCTTCTCTCGACCGGACTCGGTTCCGGGGCGTATTCGGCCCTGCTTCCCGCGATCCTCGCCAATCTGTCCCGGGCCGCTGATCCCGATATGGCCCTCAATAACCTCGAGCGATTCGTGAGTGCCCTCACCGATCTCCCGCGTTTCGTGTTACTCTGCACTGAAAGAAATGACATCCTTTGGCAGCTCATTACGATCTTCGGCGCAAGCAGGTTTCTCTCCACATTTCTCGTAACGAGTGCAGATGACGGCCTTACCTGGTTCGCTGATCTCGAATATCTTGCATACCCTGCAGGCAAGGAAGCATTGCTCCGTCGGCTTTCACGCGTGATCAACGTGGAGGCGGACGACAAATCCTTTTACCGGGCAATGCGTGTTTTCCGAAAGCGGGAGATGCTCAGGATCGGAC
>JBLMWN010000099.1:0-10219 GCA_050257255.1 Betaproteobacteria bacterium
CGAGGGCTACCGCAAAGCGCTCAGGCTCATGCGGTTCGCAGAGAAATTCAATCGGCCCCTCATCACCTTCATTGATACCCAAGGCGCCTACCCGGGCATCGGAGCGGAAGAGCGCGGCCAAGGCGAATCGATTGCCCGGAACCTCTATGTCATGTCCATGCTCAAGATCCCCATCGTGACGGTGGTGATCGGCGAGGGCGGCAGCGGGGGCGCACTCGCGCTCGGAGTGGCCGACCGGGTGCTTATGCTCGAACATGCTACGTACTCCGTCATATCCCCCGAAGGGTGTGCGGCCATCCTCTGGAACAACGGCGCCAAGGCAAACGAGGCGGCTGAACTCCTAAAGCTCACGGCCCAAGACCTGTTCCAGATGAAGGTGATCGACGAAGTGGTGGAAGAGCCAATCGGCGGCGCCCACCGCGATCCACGGCGGGCAGCAGAGCTGCTCAAAGAGGCAATATCCCGGAATATTACAGAAATCAGAAACGTTTCGTCTCCCGACCTGGTGAAGCTGCGGTACGAAAAATTTCGGAAATTAGGCGTGTTCGACCAGATATGAGGATAATGCTCTTAATTCATGGCTTGTAGCTCGTAGTTTATAGTTAAAGCAGCCCAAGGTTCATGGCATCTGCTATCAACTCAGGGCTTTTGTTGCAGTATCATTCCACTTCTTTCTTCAAAAGTTCGGCCGCAGCCTTGATCCCCACCATGGCATCCTGGACACGAGCGTAGGTGGACAGAAAGAGCAGCAGGCAATACTCATCCCGTACCGGCACAATCAATTCATTCCCCTCATCACGAGAAAAGAGCACCGCATGAACGTTCCCGAGTTCAAGTCGTTTCGCGATGTCTCGAACGTGATCAAGATGGATCTCTTTCCAGGCGCCGACCAACTTCATGTCCGCGCCGTTGTCCCCTGCTTGTGCAATGGCCTCTCCTTCACCGTCCATGAAGATAACGGCCCGCGCGCCGCTGACCGACGATAATATGTCTTCAAGAATCCGATTGAACACGCACACCTCATGAGTTTTTTTGCTTGCGGACGGACAATCTTAACGAGGCATTGCCTCAGACCAATGAATCAAAAATCAAAGTCAAAAGCATCTCTCGCAAAGCCGCAAAGGCCGCAAAGAAAACCTTTAAGACTTGGTCTTGATTTTTAACAATAAAAAGGGTTTAGCCTTTCTTTGCGAGCTTGGCGTCTTTGCGAGAAAACCTGCTCTGGGTTTTGACTCAAAAAATTTGACTCAAAATTCAAGATGTGCCGAAATAAAGAACTTTTAACTGAAGATCAGGAAAAAAAGAAACGAAACGCCCGCCCCGAGCAAGGCGCCGGCAACGACTTCGACCGGCCGGTGAATGCCTGATGACCACCTGCTCCAGCTTACCATCACGGCGAGCAGGAAGGTCAGGATAATGATAGCAAGCGAATCGGACAGGTACAATGCGGCAATCCAGATCGAAAAAGAAACAGCCGCATGGCCGCTTGGCATCCCTCCCCTGAGGGGCACGCCTTTGCCTACAAAGGCCTTGATGATGATGACCAGGATAATCACGGCGACGAGGGACACGAAGGCAATGACGTCGCTCGGCGCTTTCGTAAGATGCCACTGCCGACTGAGGATGGCCGCCTTAAGCGCAGGGTACAGGATCAGGTAGGCGAGCGTCAGGGCGCCGACAGACGCGACGAGCACCACGCCGGCAGCAATATCTTTGGCAAGTTTCGCTTTTGGATGGAACTCTTGGGAGATCATGTCCACGGTCGTCTCGATAGCCGTGTTCAACATCTCCGTTACAAGGACGAGCACGATTGCCATGCAAAGCAAGGTGAAGTCGCTGCGGGAGATGTTCAGGACCAGACTCAGGATAAGGGCCACAAGCGCGGCGTAAAGATGATAGCGCATGTGCCGCTGGGTCCTGACGGAATAGATGACACCATCGATCGCCACGTTGGCGCTCTCGAACCATGTTTTGGGTTTCATCGGGCGATTCTCTTCATAAGTTGATTTTCCCGGCGGCGCATCCTGATGGCCTCTGCTGGCCCGCGTTCGTGGTCATAGCCCATCAAATGGAGCAGGCCGTGAACAAGCAGACGTTCGATCTCTCGCGTGAGAGGATATCCTGCTTCCCTGGCCTGTTGATCCGCTTTTGGAATGGAAATAACGATGTCTCCTAGCAGGTCCGGTTGGAGGTAGGAAAAAGCTCCCTCGCGCAGGGCGAAGGAGAGCACGTCGGTGGTTCTGTCGATGCCCCGGTATCGCCGGTTCAGGGAACGCATGGCCGTATCGCCGACAAAGAGAACGCTCAGTTCCGCGTCAGGATGGCCGAAACTCCGTAACAGGATCCCGAGTTGTGCCCTGAGTTTTGCCGTTGCCAGCCTTTTTTTCCTCTGATTGTTTTTTATCTTGATGTTCACTGCGTTTTTTGTCTCCGGGGAATTGCATGCCGGGATAATCAATGCGGTGGTGGTAAATGCCGTTGAGGATGAGATTGAAGCTCTTGGAAATCTCCCGCAGGTCCTTCAGCGTGAGATCGCACATCGAGAGTTGGTCGTCCAGGAAAATACGAGTGATGACGCTGTTTGTGAGCGCCTGGATACGCTGGGGTGCAGGATCCTCCAGCGTTCGCGATGCAGCTTCGACATTGTCGGCCAGCATTACAATAGCTGCTACTTTTGTGCGCGGCCGTGGACCCTGGTAGCGGTAGCCTTCTTCGGCGATGGCTACGTACGGCTGCAATTCCTTTGCCTTCTGGTAGAAGTAGGTGATAAGCGAGGTGCCGTGGTGCTGATGGATAATGTCGATGATCTTCGACGGCAGTCGATGCGCGCGGGCAATATCGACGCCTTCCTTAACGTGGGATGCGATAATCAGACTGCTCATGGACGGCATAAGACGGTCATGTTTGTTTTCCGATGCGCGCTGGTTCTCGATGAAATATTCGGGTTTGTGGATCTTCCCGATATCGTGGTAATAGGCGGCGACGCGGGCAAGGATGGGGTTTTCTCCGATGGCCTCGGCGGCAGCCTCAGCCAGATTTCCGATGAGGATGCTATGGTGGTACGTTCCGGGGCTCTTGTACACCAACTCTTTGAGCAACGGTTGGTTGGGGTCAAGGAGTTCCAGGAGCTTGATGTCCGTTGCGATGTCAAAGAGTGACTCGAAGAACGGCAGCGTTACTGAAACGATCATGGTCACCGAGATGGCGCTCAGGAATCCGGCAGTCAGATCGTAGACCCCACGGGTCATGAACTCTCCCCGGTAGAGGTCGATGCTGCAGATGGCAACAAGGCTGACGAGGGCGGTGAGTGCCCCTGCCTTGAGCACTGCCGTCCTCTTTTTACACCGGATAACGCTGAGGGCCGCAACAATGCTGCCGAGAAAATAATAGACTGGAATGAAGGGGTCGCCCTGGAACAGAATGCCGAAGAGAATACTGACAACAAAGGAGAAACCCAGGGCCAGATGAAAATCCAGGAGCAGGCTCGTAAGCATGGCTCCGGCTGCCACCGGCAGCGCAAAACCGATGGTCACGATGTCCAACCGGAGTTTGTCCGCAAGGAGCGTGTAGATGTATCTCGAAAACTGCGAAACCATGATCGTCGATACCAACAGGAAGGCGATCAGGAATATTTTTTTTGTGTCTTCGATGAGGATCGGACGGTAACGTTTGATGTCGCGGTAAAAGAGGTAGAACAAGACCAGGATCAGAACCATGAGCCCGCCGTAGGCATGCAGCCGGCTGCCGATACCTTCACGCCGCGCGATCTCAGCGAGAATCAGCTCTGCGCGCTCCGTCACGCGGTGGCCCGCCTCGACGATGAGTTCACCCTTGTTTACCCGGAATGAGAACATGGTCTGGTCCGCGCCGGGATATTCGATGTAGAGCGTATAGGGAGACGTGATGTCCCGTGTAGCCAACGCCCCTTTTTCAAGCCGCGGGATCCCGGGCAAAAGAACAAAGGCCAGGAGCGCCGCTGTTACGATGGCGATGCCGACATTATAGAGTGTGATAGTGCGCGATTTTTTTGCAGGGTGATCGTCGCGGTCGGCGTCGTGGACCTCGGTCTTATGCAGGAGCTTCACGGCCGTCTCATTTTTGCTTTTCATCGGCTGCCTCGTGGTGCTCGTATGCCTTAATGATCTGCTGAACTAATTTATGGCGTACCACGTCGCGGTTCGTGAAGTAGACGAACAGAATGCCCTCGATGCCTTCAAGGATTTTTTGGACTTCGATAAGCCCCGAGCTGCGTCCGCTCGGAAGGTCGATCTGGGTGATGTCTCCGGTGATGACGGTCTTCGAGTTGAACCCGAGCCGCGTGAGAAACATCTTCATCTGTTCCGAGGTAGTGTTCTGCGCCTCGTCGAGGATGATAAATGAATCATTCAGCGTGCGGCCGCGCATGAAGGCAAGTGGAGCGATCTCGATGTCTCCCCGCTCTACAAGTTTGTTCGCCTTTTCCGTCTCGATCATGTCATAGAGCGCGTCGTAGAGCGGCCGCAGGTAAGGATTGACTTTTTCGTAGAGGTCTCCGGGCAAGAACCCCAGTTTTTCCCCTGCCTCGACTGCCGGGCGGACCAGGATGATCCTGCTCACCTCGCGCCGGAGAAGGGCCGAAACTGCCGAGGCCATGGCCAGGTAGGTCTTGCCGGTGCCTGCGGGGCCGATACCGAAGACAACATCATACCGTCTGATGGCCTCGATATATCTGCGCTGGGTCTCATTCTTCGGCGCCACAGGCCGTTTGCGGCTCGATACCTGAATCGTTTTCTGGAAAATATCCTTCAATGCCGCTGAGGGTTCGGAAAAAAAAGCATGAATAGCATCGTTCACGTCGTCCTTATCGGTGATGACGCCTTGGGCGAGCATATTGACGAGCTGTTTGATAAGGCGCTCTACCTGCGCGACTGATTTTTCATCGCCTTCGATTTGAATGCGATTACCACGGGCGCTCAAATTTACACCGTAGGTATTTTCGATGAGCCGTAGGTTCTTGTCTAGGTCACCGTAGAGACTCGGCAGGGAGTGTTCATTTTCGATGATCAGGTTGGTTACAGTGGTTTTCATTGCGTGGATACGGCCATCCATTGGTCATGACCGTATATTTTATTACTAATGTTAACATGGCATTCCTGTAAAGTCAATTTCCCTTTTGCTCAAAAATCGATCCCCTTCTGTGCCGGAATGCCGCGGTTATAGGGGTGTTTCACGTTTCGCATTTCGGTGACGAGGTCCGCCGCCGCAATCACGTCTGGATGAGCATTCCGGCCGGTGAGGATCAGATGCAATTTCCTCGGTTTTATATTGACGAGGTCAAGGAGCTCTTTGACATCGAGCAGACCCAGCGCAACGGCGGTATTGACCTCATCGAGTATGAGAACGTCCCAGGAGCCCGAGAGCATTCGCTGGCGCGCCAATGCGAGCGATTCACGAGCGGCGTCCCTGTGTTCGTTCAGCGGTTTCTTGTCGCCGCAGCAGTTCACAAATCCCTTGCCCAGCGATATGAATTCGAGTTCGGGTGCAAGTCGCTCAGCAGCCCTCGCTTCTCCTGTGGCTGACGAGTTTTTGATGAACTGTACGAGCGAAACGTACATCTTATGGCCCGAAGCTCGAAGCGCAACCCCGAGAGACGCGCTGGTCTTCCCTTTTCCATCACCGGTAAATATAATCACGAGTCCCTTGTTCAATATCGGCTCCTTATGTCGTAATCATGGATAACGGGATGATAACATCTTGCCGGTCAAAACACAAGAGGAGCTTGGATGCGTGGATGTGCATGCACTGATCTTGTTCACTGATCTTGTTCATTTTGCTTTTTGAACTGGCCAGATGTATAATAACGCCCATGGAAAAAAGAACGGCATCAATTCTGCTCTACCTGTCACTGACGCTCACGGCAGCGCTCCTGGGAGGAGTGGTCGGGTTCATCGTTTTTTCGGTGTGGGACTTGCCGCAGGTCCAAACCCTTGAAGAATACCGACCAAGCATCACTTCACGCGTCTATTCCGACAGCAACAAGCTGCTTGCCGAGTTTTTTTTGGAGAACCGCACTCCCGTTGCGCTCGATGATGTTCCCGTGATGCTGATCAAGGCGCTTATCGCAACGGAAGACATAAGATTTTATAGCCACCCCGGCATCGATTATCGTGGCGTAGCCCGGGCGCTCTACCGAAACATCCGCGCAGGCAAAGTCCTCGAGGGCGGCAGCACGCTGACACAGCAGCTTGCCAAGGTGCTTTTCCTTACGCCGGAGCGAAGCTACACGCGTAAATTTAAGGAAATGGCTCTCGCGCTCAGGATCGAGCAACGCTACACAAAGCGTGAGATCCTGTCGATGTACCTCAATCAGATCTATTTCGGCAGCGGCGCCTACGGTGTTGAGGCTGCGGCACGGATCTATTTTGGAAAATCCGTTAAAGATCTGAACATCGCGGAGTGCGCTCTTCTCGCCGGGTTACCTCGGTCTCCCAAGTATTATTCTCCCTTCAAGTCCCCCGAGAGTGCAAGGAGCCGTCGAGCCTACGTACTGAACCGCATGGTCTCCGCAGGTGTAATAACGTCGCCGCAGGCCGAAGAAGCAAAGAAAATCCCGCTGCCGGTCCAGACCACGGCAAAGAGCGGAGGGCCGTCCCCCTACTTCGTCGAGTATGTACGGCAGAAGGTCGAGGAACGCTTCGGTTCGAGCATCCTCTACACGGGCGGGCTGAATGTCTATACGAGCATCAATAATGAGCTCCAGGGCTATGCCGAGGAGGCCATAGCAGCCGGTCTCGCAAAGATCAAGACACACCGGAGTACAGCGGCTAGCTCCCCGCTTCAGGCGGCGCTCATCGCCATTGAGCCTTCCACAGGCCGTATCCGCGCCATGGTCGGGGGGCGCGACTTCAGTAAGAGCCAGTTCAATCGCGCCTTGCAGGCTCTCCGGCAGCCCGGTTCCGCCTTCAAGCCGATTATCTATGCCGCAGCCCTCGAACGCGGGTTTGGCCCTTCTGACCTTCTTGACGATTCGCCTCTCACGATCAGACTTGACCGGAAGAGAACCTGGTCTCCTGAAAACTTCACCCATACCTACCAGGGGCCCGTCACGCTGCGGACGGCGCTGGCCCAGTCGCTGAACGTACCGACCATCAGACTCCTTGAAAAAATCGGGATCGATGAGACGGTTCGGTATGCCCGAAAACTCGGCATCCGCAGCCCCCTGGCCCCCTATCCGTCGCTGGCACTCGGCAGTTCGGATGTAACGCTCGCCGAACTCACGTCGGCTTATGCCGTGTTCGCCAACCACGGCATAAAAGTGGGGCCTGTCTCGATCCTCATGATTACCGACAGCACCGGCCAAGTCCTGTACATGAACGATACTGTGCCCGAACAGGTCATGAGGCCCGAGACTGCCTATTTGATCACCCATCTTTTACAAGGGGTTATTGAACGCGGAACGGGATGGAAAGCGCGGGAGCTCGGCAGGCCCGCAGCGGGCAAGACAGGAACCACAAACGATTACCGCGACGCCTGGTTCATCGGCTACACGCCAGGCCTCATTGCCGGCGCCTGGGTCGGCTATGACGACCAGGAGAGCATCGGTCAGAAAGAAACGGGTGCGCGTGCTGCACTTCCGATCTGGCTCGATTTCATGAAAAAAGCGCACGCGGAACGGCCTGCCGAGGATTTTCCAGCGCCGGACGGCGTCATCTTCAAGCAGGTCGATCCGAGGACGGGACTGCTCAGCACGGAAAACTGCAGACTGTCGATCCGTGAAGCCTTCCTCCCGGGGACGGAACCGCGCAGATACTGCGATGAAACCGCTCCTCGTCCCGAAGAATCCCTAATACAGGACGAAGCACCGTAATACTGCACAAGACCGCAAATTAATTGACATAGCCGCGATTCTTTGTTAATCTTCTTCCGTGGCTCTACGTTTATCAAGAACATACACTCGATTCACCACTCGGATGCTGGATATACTTGTCCCTACCAGACTTTTTGCCCGGCTAACTATTGCGAACAAGATGCTTCTCGGATACATGACGCTCGTGGCGCTCACGGTCGTTGTCGTCGCCTATGCCCTCGTCAGTTTGCAGCATATCAACAGTCTTAACAGGAGCATCGTCAAGGTCGACATCGTGGTGGAAGAAGCGTCGGATAAAATGCTCGATGCCCTTCTCGGCCAGGACATGTACGAAAAGCGGTTCCTGATCCTGAAAAGCCGTGATATGCAGAAGCTCTTCGAAAAACGCGGTCAGGAGTTCAGGACCTGGCTCGATGTTCTCAAAAACCTGCCTGACAATCGGGATATCCCCATTAAGAACATTGATAAATTGCACACGAGATACACCGATCTGGTTAACCAGGAAGTCCGGCTGATCAGGGCAAAAAAAGTCGAACAGGCTTATGCTATCTCCAACCTGCAACTCAAAACGGTTCTGGACAAACTCCTCGGTACATTGCGAACGCTGGCCGTCGACGCCAACAAGTCGCAGGACACGAAGATGAAGCAGATCAGTTCCATCGGCGGTACGGCGTTCCTTACCACCGCGTTTCTGTGTGTCTTCAGCATCGTTGCAGGCGCCGTCGCCGGACTGGTGGTAACCTATCACATCTCGTCATCGATCAACAAACTCAGGATGGCCACCGAGCATATCGCGAGCGGCAATTTCGACTATGACCCGCAGATCAAGACAGAGGACGAGATCGGCAGCCTCTCCGAGGCCTTTCTCACCATGGGAAAACGCCTGCACAAGCTGGAGGAGATGTATCTCGACGCGAGTCCTCTCACCCGCCTGCCTGGAGGCATCGCCATCGAGAATGTGCTCAAAAAACGGCTGGAGTCCGACCACCCACTCGCCTTCTGCGTTCTCGACCTCGATAACTTCAAGGCCTTCAACGACCGCTATGGCTATGCAAGCGGCAGCGAAGTAATCAAGGAATCGGCGCGGATCATCGAGAACGCCGTCAAAGCGAAGGGCACGTCTGATGATTTTATCGGCCATGTGGGCGGCGATGATTTCGTCGTTATCACCACCCCGGACCATATGCGCGAGATATCAAGTGAAATCATAGCGCAGTTCGACGCCAAGATGCCGTCATTCTATTCTGCCGAAGATCGGGAGCGCGGCCATATCCTGGGAAAAACACGGCAGGGCATCCAGATGCAGTTTCCCATCATGACTATTTCTATTGCGATCGTGACGAACGAACTTCGCAAGATCACGGACCCGCTGGAAGCATCGGAAATCGCGGCGGAGCTCAAAGATTATGCAAAGACGATCCCGAAGAGCGTGTTTGTGGTAGATAAGAGGAGGAGTGCGTGAGGCTGTTTATTGTGCTGATTGCACTGATTGTGTTCCCCGGGTGTATTCCACCGACGCCCCCACCGTCGCCTCCGACCGAAGAACCAACGAGACTGGAGGTTGAATATCAAAACGCTGCCGCTCTCGTAAAAGAAAAAAAATACCAGGAGGCCATAGCAGCGTACCGGGCAATCGTAGCTGAATCACCGCAATCGCCGGAGGCTGCGGACGCCCTCTTAGAAGCCGCTCACCTTTACGTATTTTATGACAATCCCCAGAGGGACTATGCCGAGGCCGTCGCGGGCTTTGAAGAGTTTCTGAAGCGATACCCCGATCACACGAAAGCGCAGGATGCGCGAAACTGGCGTGCGGTCCTGAAGACGATCCTGGATGCCAAGAAAGAGAACGAGCGCCTGATGAAAAACATCGAAGAGTTGAAAGAGCTCGATATCAGGCATGAGGAGAGGAGAAGGCAGTAGGAAAATATCAGACTACTTGTGTGAATAGAGAGTTATGAAGTTACTCGTGCTGTTGACTCTCCCTTGTGCATCTAAAAAAAAAGCGCCCCCGTAAGGATCAGCAGGGATTGCATTTATTATTTTGCGGTGAATCAACTCATTCAGCCCCTGCGGTTTCCTCCCGAACTTTTCTTGGTAGAAAGCAACTCCTTTTTCCAGATAAAAAAGCCTCTTCAAGGCCAGGAGACGAGTTTCATACTCTTTGCGAACTCTTTCGTCGTCCGTTCTTTTTAAAATAGTTTCCAGGAAGATAATCGCGTTCTCTGTTCTGTTGACTTTATGAGACAGTTTTGTGGCAAGATCAATCATAAGTGAACTCGTACCGGGCCGCCGCGATGCTTCCATCAGGTACTCGCTTGCCTTTTCATTATCTTGAAGAAAGTAGAAATGATTAAAACCGAGGTAAAATGGGAT
>JBLMWN010000100.1:0-10068 GCA_050257255.1 Betaproteobacteria bacterium
AGCGGCGGAAGTCTGGTGAGCTCGGAGTCGGGCTTCAGGCTCGTGAGCCCCTGCCACAGGAACGGCGCCAGGGACCAGAGCACGATGATGATAAGAGCAAGCGCCAGCCAAGTCCGTTTCATGTTCTTGCCTCGCTTCGCAGAAGCCTGATGTAGAGGACGCTCAGCGTGCCGACGCACAGAAAGACGACGACCGAAAGCGTGGATCCATAGCCGAACTGGAGCGTCTGGAACAGGACCTTGTAGGCATAGATTGAGAGCGTCTCCGTGGTATTGGCAGGCCCTCCGCCGGTCAGCACATACACCGCGTCGAAGATACGGAACGCATCCAGGGTGCGGAAGATGAGCGCAACGAGGACCACGGGCAAAAGCAGTGGCAGCGTGATCCTCCTGAAAAGCTGCCAGGCGCCTGCGCCGTCGATGCGCGCGGCCTGGTAGAGTTCGTGCGGGATCACCTTGAGCCCGGCCAATAGCAGGATCACCACGAACGGCGTGGTCTTCCAGACATCCATCACGATCGCCGCGTTTATCGCCCAGAGCGGGCTGCCGAGCCAGTTGATCTTCACTCCCAAAAGATGATTGAGAACGCCGAAATCGGTATTGTAGATCCATTCCCACATACGCGCGGACACGACCGTGGGGACAGCCCAGGGCACGAGGACCACGGCCGTGACGAGGCCCTTGAACCGGAAGGACCTGTTCAAGAGCAAGGCGATGGCGAAGCCGAGCAGCAGTTCGAGCGTCACCGACACAGCCGTGAAATAGATCGTGTTCCCGAAGGCGTTCCAGAACCGCTCGTCTTTGAGCAGAAAACGGTAATTGTCCAGTCCCGAGAATTTCGTTACGTCAAAGATCAAAAGCCGCCGTTGAAGGCTCAGGTACAGGACCGAAAAAAGCGGGTAGATCGTAACAAGACTCAGCAGAACGACAGCCGGAAGAACAAACCGGTTTCCTTTTTCCTGTTCCGTCATAGCCCGGCTCCCAGCATGTGCTCGACCTGCTTCTGCGCCAAACCGAGCGCTGCCTCAGGCGTTTTTATGCCGGCAAGGGCCGCGCTGAACTCCGGCTGCAATACCTGGGTGATCATCATGTAGTAGGGCGTCACGGGCCTCGGCCGCGCCGCCATGAAGACAGGGTACAGCGAGGCGACGAAGGGCTGTTCGCGCAGAAGATCGGGATCCTTGTACAACGCCGTACGCGTCGGCTTATAGCCGACCGTGCGCGCGAGGGTCTTCTGGGCCGCAGGCGAAGTGAGAAACCGGACGAGCTTCTCCGCTTCCTCGGGATGGCGCGAATACCGGTTGACGCCGAGCTGCCAACCGCCGAGGGTGGACGCGCTTGCATGGCCCGGGAACGAAGGCAGTTCCGCGACGCCAACCTTGCCGCGAACGGCCGAACCCTTCCTGCTGAAGACGCTCCACGCATAGGGCCAGTTGCGCATGAACAGCGCTTTGCCGCTGCCGAAGAGGTGGCGCGTGGGCTCCTCGATGGCGGTCATGACGAGGGGCGGCGTGATACGCTCCTTCACGATCAGGTCCCGCATGAATTGGAGGGCCGCAACGTTGCGCGGACTGTCGATAACCGGCCTGTTGTTTTCGAGCACCTCGCCCCCGTTGCTCCAGATGAATTCGAGGACATTGCAGACGAGCCCTTCATACTGCTTGCCCTGCCAGATGAAGCCGTAAAGATCCCTCTCACTTTCCGTGATTTCCCGCGCCGTCTTCACGAGTTCCTGCCACGTTTTGGGAACGGGACGCTTATACTTCCTCAAGAGGTCCGAGCGGTAGTACAAGAGCCCGGCATCGATGTACCAGGGAACAGCAAAGAGCCTGCCGTCTTGGGTGACGGCCTGGACCGGCCCGGGAAAGAACGCATTCTGTTCACCCTCCGTCAGGACGCGCGTCACGTCTCGGAGCCAGCCAGCCTGCGCGAACTCGGGGACCCAGATGACGTCCAAGGAGAGGACATCAAAGTCGGCGCTGTGTGAGTCGAGGTTGATCGCATAGAACTGGTGTTGCTCGTCGGTGGACGCAGGAAGCGTCTCGTCCTTGACTGTGATGCCGGGGTGCTCCCGTTCGAACCGGTTCAGGAGGTCCCGGAAGGGTTTCGGGTCGCCGGCGATTTTGCCATGCTTGAAAACGATCGTCGTGCCCGAAGCCCCCTGCTGCTCCCGGCCTGATGTACAGCCAAGCCCGGATAGGAAGACTGAGATCATCGTGAGGATAGCGAGGACCGTTATCGTTTTCTCCAATGCCATTACGCTTTTTTCTTTTGTCAATCCGCAATCCGCATTTTTTCCACTACAGCTCCAGCACGCTCCTGCCCTTATGCTCCGCCGTGTACCAAACCGACAGATAGTCCCGCACTTGCCGTGTGATCAGGAAGTTGCTCCGCACATACTCTTTGCCCTGCTCTCCCATCCGCTTCGCCATATCGGGATTGTTCAGGAACTGCCGCACCCGGAACGCCGCGCCCTCGGTTGAGTGCACGAGAAAGCCCGTGACGCCATGCACGATCTGGATCGGGATGCCGCCCACGAACCCTGCGATCACCGGCTTTTCCTTCCACATGGCCTCGGACACCGTGAGCCCGAAGCCCTCCTTGAGCGATTTCTGGAACACCACCGTGGCCAGGCGCTGGAGCGCGTTGATGTCCTTGTTGCTGAAGGGGGGAAGGAGCAGGATGATGACATCCGGGTCCCCAGCCGCATACTCCCGCACTTCGGCAAGGACCGCCTCGCCCTCAGGATCATCCGTGGCCGGGCTTCCCGCCAGGACTAGGACGCAGTCATTGTATTTTTTCACGATCCGGTAGGCCTTGATCACACCGATGGGGTCCTTGAAGATATCGAACCGAGATACCTGCAAAAGCATCGGCCGGTCACGGGGGATGTTGAACTTCTTCGCCGTCTCGCTGATCTCGTCCGGGGACAGCTCTCTGTTCTTGTCGCTCACCGGATCAATGGACGGCGGAATGATGAACTCGTCAACAGGCATGGACCGGGCGAACTTCGCTACGGAAAAGACTGCGGCGTCGTAGTGTTCGCAGTACCGCTTGATGGCGTTCCACACATCGGTCCGGGGATTCGATACGTCGATATGGCAACGCCAGATCCAGACGCCCTTTTTCCGGAATTCCACGAGCGGCGCGGGCTGGGGATCATGGATCAGGACGGCGTCCGCATCGAGGTCGAGCTTTTCAGCATTGCTCTTGTTCACCTCAAAGTGATGGTCCCACATCTCGGCGGTGAAATGCTCTTCGCTCCCCTGGAGTGCGTTGTGGATCTTCTTCGTGGTGTCGTAGAATTTTGCGTCGCCTTTGATGACCTCCCAGCGGGCGCCGATACCGAGGTCCCGGAGGATCGGGATCATGCGGTGCAGGATCTCGGCGACCCCGCCGCCTTCGCGGGTGGAGTTGACGTGGAGGAACGCTCTCCCCTTAAATGCGTCCCCAAGTTTCCGGAGAAGCGCCAGGTCAGCCTTCGGTGCTATGCCTTTGTATTCGTCGATCACGGCGATACTCCCGCAGCTTCCATGTCTTGCCGTACTTCGTCCTCGACTGCTGCTGCAATTCGCTCCCGGATTCCCTCGATGCTGTGCATGAACGGATCGATTGCCCGGACGCGTTTTGCCAGATCGCTTTTTCCGAGCGCCTCCTCAAACCATATTGAAAAATCATCGGAGTCCCCGAGGCGCTGCCGTGCGTCATAAAAGTGGTAGTACAGTGAGCTGCTGTCGACGTATTTGATGGCCATCAAAAACTCGGCCAGGTTCCGAGCCCGCACGCCTGCGGGGAATACGAAGCTTACCGTCTCGTTAAAATAGAATTCATCTCCCGGCATGGTTTCACGGGGCTCGGGAAACCGTTCGAGATACTCGTCGACGGCCTTCACCAAGGCCTTCCTCACATCCTCGATATCGCTGAAGTCGTAGGGATCGATATTCGAGAAATGCTCGGCCAAGACCCGCTCCTCCAGGCTTTCTCCGGCCCAGTGGGCGAAGTCGTTCGTGTACTCCAGGATATGTCCCTTCAGGAAGTACTGATAGGTATGATGAAAGATTGCCCCTTTGTTCACCGCAGCGAGGGCGTCGCGGAACTCGCGCAGGTTTCGCGCCTTCTTTCCCGTGGCCTTGAGCATCGTCATGCACTGTTTGAATTCAAACGATCCACTCATGGTTCACCTCCCGACAAAGGCGCCGGGCTTCGGTTACACCCTGGTTTAAGTTTAGCAGACCTCATTCAGAGAGTAAACTTCGCTAAGTGTGAAGATGCTGCCGGACACGATTTCGTTGATCCGGAAACCAACCGTTTTCCCCTCTGCCTAAGGAAGCGCACGGGCCTGCATCAGGACCTGGCTTATGTTCTTTGTGCTGGCCAACACCTCGCGCTGGTCCACCACATAAGTGCCGTCGGAGCTCCTCTTCACACCCGCGTTGCCGTTCTGCCGGCTAACGACGTCTTCGTGTCGTCGACGACCTCAACGTTGACATTCACGCCGTCGGGATTGCAGTCTATGTCAGGAAATGTCGTCCAGCGGTATCTTTAATTTCTGCCCGGTGCGGATGTAACGCTCCTGTACAATACCGTTCATTTCGATTATGGCCTTCATGCTCGCGTGATACCGCAGAGCGATGTGAGACAGCGTTTCCCCCCTTGCGACGCGATGGTATACGTAGGCTCTCTTCGAAGAGGACCACGCCTGCTGCGCGTCCAGCCCGACAAGCAGAAGCCCGCTCATCCCAGGGGGAATTTTGAGGGAATAGGGTGCGTCCGGCGTGGCCCGTCGGCGAAGTTCGGGGTTCAAGTCCGCAAGGTCCCTGCGGGATAGGCCGAGTTTTTTCGTGATCGTTGTGAGCGGAAGGGGCCCATCAACGGCCACCTCTTCGTATTGCACGGGAGCGTCCGGATCTTCCAGCGTAAACCCGTATCGCGCGGGGTCCTTCATGATCGCCAGCACCGCGAGGAATCGGGGAAAATAACGGGCCGTCTCGTAGGGCAGCCGCTCATACAGGTCCCAGAAGCCGTCGAGGTAGCCTCTTTTTTGGCGGCTGATCGCCCTCAGAACCGTGCCCTCGCCGCAGTTGTAGGCCGCAAGCACCGTGGCCCAGTCGCCGAAGATTTCGTGCAAATCGGCCAGGTATGCGATAGCGGCGTTCGTCGACTTTTCCGGGTCGAGCCGCTCATCGATCCACCTGTTCCGCCGCAGGCCGTACTTGTATCCGGTCGAAGGTATGAATTGCCACAAACCGAGCGCGCGGGAGCGGGACAACGCCCTGACCTTGAATCCGCTCTCGATAAGCGGCAGCCACGAGAGCTCTTCGGGCAGACCGGCCTCCTTCAGCGCTTTCACGATCTCGCTGCGATATCTTCCGGAACGCCTGTAAGATTCGAGAAGAAATTTGTGCTCTCTTCCTTGAAGCAGTTTTATTTCGCGTTCTACGTACTTGTTGATGGTCAAGGGTATTGCCTTGTGGCTACCCCGGGCAGCAGTATGCCGGGAAGCATATATCTCCATGAGGCGCTTGGAGATGGTAAGGCGGATATCTTCCTTTTGACGGGCGAGGCTCTGGTTATCTGCGGCAACCCTCAGGATGAGCGCGTAGGCCTGGTCCAGCGTATCGATGGACTTTTCCTCATCGCCGCCCATCCAAGATTCCCGTGCCGCCTCGATGAGGTCCAGTGCTTCGTCCAGAAGGCCTTCATCGCCCATTCTTCCCACGGGAGAGGACCTTTCGTTTCGGTCTTTCTGCGCTGGCGTCGCTATTTCCTCGTCTGCGTTCCTGCGCGTTTCCGGATCTGCGAAAATTGCGGCTCGCGGCTCTATATTTGCGGTTGTGCCGGGCTCCGCTCTCAGGGAGGGCGAAGCAGGGATATTCCCGTCTCTGTCGGCAGCCAGAGCCTTTACGGGAAGACCGCTTAGGACTGCCGCGAGAAACGCCACGACCGCTACATGTGTAAAAAATAATGAACTTATGGAAGCGCGTACCTTTCTCAACGTGCACACCTCGCTCAGCGTGAAGTCGATCACCGTACCCTCTCTTACGGGAAACGGTTCTCGTGTGACCAAACGTCCGTAATAAATCTTGCCGGCTCCTTCTATTCCGTGTTATCGTCCATCATGTGCGGTTTTTTCCGGAGACCTTCTTCTCCGGATGTCCACTATTCCGGCCGTCGGCGCGAAATGCTTTCAGCGCCTTACATCCCGCTGCCAGCACTATGAGGACGAGAACAATGTACTCAGGGAAAAAGATGTTCAAAATCCTCACCTCCTTCATATCGACCAGGTGATGCCCCGCGCTGCCGGCTGCATTGCCGGCAGAGGAACGGATCCATGCGATAAGCCTCAGACATATCGGTAATAAACATTTCTTATCGATGGGTGCCTCGCTGCGCACGACGATGGCCATCCCTGTCGGGAACCGATGCAGTCCTGTCACGATGGGCTATCTCGTGCGGGCGCGATGGATAAGATGGATAATACGATTATGAGAGAAGCTGAGACGGGGGAGAGAGGCCGGTGTTGAGGACAAGACAACCGTCGGTTTCCCGCAGGAGCGGGTCTTTGGTGGTTTCATAATCCGCGGATCGGAACGGTGTGCGTTCAAGTCCGCCGGGGGGCAGCATCTCAATGTCGAGCAGCGGTGTGAAGTCGAACTGCTCACGGAACAGGGCGCGCCTTTTTTTGACAAGTACCACGTCGCCGCCCTGTTGTGATCCGGCGGAGACTCGTGCCCCTGCTGATGAAGCTTCGTCGTCATCGACGAGGGAAGAAAAAAGGACGTTTGCCCAGACAATATCCGTTGACGCGTGCTTGCCCACATGGAGGCGGCCGGGACCCCCGTTGCCGCCCCCCGACATGGCGTACATGTGTATGGGGGTAAGCGCATAGATCGCGTAGAGAAGCAGAAAAAAGATTCGGCTCATATGCCCGACTTTCCACACCATGGTTGCTATGCTAGCATAGTATTCTTTCCGGTACAACAATTTTTTATCCGCTCCTTCTCCCCCGGTCATAGCTTGGCCGTCAGGAAACAATCCCACTCGGAAAATATTCGCCGAACTATGTTGCCGCCATCCGCGGCTTGCGGGCATCCACGTATTTTTTCACGCCGTCGTAGAGCGCCTCGGCAATCGCCTGCCGGTAGGCTGCTTTCCTCAGCAGCCTTTCTTCAGCGGGGTTGCTGATGAAACCCACTTCAGCCAGAATGCTGGGCATCGCGGTGTTGATGAGCACGTAAAAAAACGCTCGCTTGACGCCAAGGTCGGCCGCGTGACCCTGGACGGGCTTCACCGCGTCCACGAGCGCCCCTTGCACGGCATGGGCAAGGTGTATCGAGTCCTCGTCGTTGCTCTCCATCCGCAGTCCCCTGAGAATTTTGGCAAGCTCGTCATCAAGCTCGCCGAGGGTTTTGGAGGTGGTGGCGTTTTCCCGGGAGGCGGTGGACATGGCGTCGCGGTCCGAGGCGCGCAGCCCCTGGATGTAAGTCTCAATCCCCCGCGCCCGGCTTCTTCGGCTCGCGTTGATATGGATGGAAACGAACAGGTCGGCGCCTTTGGTCCGTGCGATTGCAGGCCGATCCTCAAGCGGGATGAACTCGTCCCGGTCCCGCGTCATAACGACCGTGCATCCAAGCCCCTCCCGTATAAGCGCGGCAAGCCTTTTCGCGATATCGAGGGTCAGATTTTTTTCCTTTGTCCCTCTTTTGCCGATTGCTCCCGGGTCATGACCGCCATGGCCCGCGTCGATCGCTATGGTCCTTACCTTGAGGCCCAGTTGGCGGGAAAGGGAAAGTTGGGGACCTTCGCCGCTCCCGGCTTCGAGCCCCTTGACCTGCGCGCTCGTCGAGCCGGAATTGGCTTTCTCCCCGGAGGCGGCGAGAGGCGGCGCGGCTGCGGCGTCACCCATCACGTCAATAACCAGCCGTCGCGGGTCGCGGAGAGGAAAGGCCGCATAGCTTTTGATGCTCGCCAGGTCAAGCACCACGCGCACGATGTCGGGCGCATATTGGCTCGCGCGCACCTGCCGCAGGATGCCGTCGTTCACCGTCAATGGTTCGCTGTCCACCGACGGGTCCAACTGCGTATTCAGAAGGTCGAAGACCAATCGGTTCGGATTCTTCAGTTCGAGAACCTCGAATTTTATTTTGTTATCGTGGTCGATGACGATGCGCGTATAGTCGCCTCCGGATCGGTACCGGATGTTCCGCACCACCCCGCCGGGAATCGTCTTTCTGCGCGCTGCAATCGCCGGCGCCCGCCGTCGTTTTTTGAGCGCCGTCGGCGTCGAAGACTTCAGGAGGGCCTTTGCCTTTGCGGTCCATCTGCTGCCGGGATAGGACCGGGATAACCGCGAATAGGCGTCGGCGGCAAGGCTGTCGGCGTTCTTGCGCTTAAGGGCAAGTTCGATGACGCGGTACAATGCCTCGGCAGCCCTGACATGTTTGGGATAGACGGCCTGGCATGTTTTATAGACCCGGAGAGATTCGTCGACGTCCTTTGAAAAGGCGCTGTACCGGTAGAGGTCCCGGTAGATAGCGGCGCGGTCAAAACAGGCGTCTCCCGCCCGCGGGCTTTTCGGAAATTTGTTTTCAACGAGTTTGAAGGTACGGGCGCAGTCGATCCAGTAGGAGCGGTACTGTCTTTCCTTGGGGGTTTTTTTGAGATCTGCCAGGCGCCGGCAGGCGACGGCATACATGCGCCCGGCTTCGGGGTTGTAATCCGAATGCGCGGGAGCAGCGAAGCAAAGCGCGACGGTGCAAACCGCCAAGGCGGCGATAAAGGAACAGACTCCTCTCATCGAAATTTCCCTCTGATCACGCTAAAAATATCCGTCTTCATCCGTCCATCGGAGTCTTCCGCTGTTCTTGAAAGGATCCTTCTCTGACTACCCGGACCGAGAGCGTCAGAGAAGAACAAGTCGTACCGGCATTCAGTGAAGGCCAATACGGACCTTCGTTCTTTCAGGAGGTGGTATTAAGAAAAAAGAGTTGGGGGAGAACTGCCGGATCGCAAGAAATGGATAGTTGAGAAACGAGATCGCTGTGAGGGAACAACATGACGGCTCATGACCATGAGCCGGAAAGAGCTTGTTTCGGTGTTGAATAGTATTGTCTGAAAATCTTGCGGGTGGCCGGCTGGTCCCTTGCTGGTGAGAAGATCATTGATGATCGGAGCCAGAAATTCAGACTGCTTCGCCTCCTTGAATTGCCGCCAGAGAATTATATCAAAGAGAAAAAGAGTCTCCTGCCCGTGGCCACCCTCTCGAAAGACGGAAGACGCATTGTCCCTGAGATCAGCCTGCCTCGCGGAAGCAAAGGACGATACCGGCGGTACGATAAATAGCGCGAAGTAGGCAAGCAAAATGCCGGCGATAATTTTATTCACAGCAGATCGAAACATATTCATACTGTAACCCACTATCAGTTCCTGCGCAACAAAATTCTGACGGGCGGCTGTATTTTTGAGATCTTCATCTTTTTTTCTCAATGCTTTGCAATCGCTCTGGTGCGGTTACTGGTTAAAAGAACAGGGTGTCGGAAACGCACAATAACGATGTCCTTAGCAGTCCTCGTCATCGCGGGCTTTTGTCGCTCGGGGGATGTCCCAAGGCGGAGGTGATCGCAACGCCTGAAGGTCAAAAGGAGACGGCTGCCGCCGCGCCGTCATCGGACGGTTCCGCTCAGGATCAGATGTACCGTAACATAGAATTTTTCGCGTACAACATTTTTTATTCTTATCCGCCGTGAGCGGTTCGCCGAATTCTGCGGGTCATCGCTCACTCCTGTTTTCCGCAGCTTTCCGCATCAGCCGCCATCCTGCTCATTTATTCCACTCCTTCTCCTCCCGCACGTACACAGTCCGGTGCGGGAAGGGGATCTCTATTCCTTCTTCCTTGAAGCGCTTGAAGATCCGTCTCCGGAGCTCGTGCTGGGCGAGATACTGGTCCGCGAATTCCCGCACCTGGCAGATGAGTGTAAAGTCCAGGGAGCTCTCGCCGAAGCCGGGAATGAACCGCACGAAGGGCTCGGGATCGGCCAGGAGACCCGGGATATCGACCGCGCCCTTTTTC
>JBLMWN010000101.1:0-3726 GCA_050257255.1 Betaproteobacteria bacterium
GCTGTAGCAGCTTGATCGCCTGCTGCAGTTGCGGCGTCATAATGAGCTTCTGTGAAAGTTTTAATTCAAGTCGTGCTTCCATATTCACTACGGCTGCCAGAAGCCCGGACTCAGGCGTCAGAAAGAATACATGGCGTATCGCATTATTCTCCCGGATCCTGTTTCCTGGCTTCGCTTCTCTCCTGTAATATTATAGCCGAAATGTCTCGCCCAAATAAAATTGTCTAACCCGGGGGCTGGCTGTGATTTCGACAGCGGTCCCCGCTTCGATGATTTTCCCTTCGCTAATGATATATGCCCGATCGGTAATGGCGAGAGTTTCCCGCACATTATGGTCGGTGATCAAAATGCCGATCCCCTTGCTCTTAAGAAGCGAAATGATCCCCTGAATGTCCTGCACCGCTAGGGGGTCAATGCCCGCGAAGGGTTCATCGAGGAGGATAAATTTCGGAGAAAGCGTCAGCGCCCGGGCGATCTCGACCCGACGGCGCTCCCCTCCCGACAGGGTGTAGGCCATGTTATCGGCAAGATGCGAAATACCCAGTTCCTCCAGCAAGTTGTCCCGTCGCTCTTTCCGCTCGGCTGACGACAAATTCATGGTTTCGAGGATGGCCATAAGGTTCTGTGCCACGGTCATTTTTCTGAAGATCGACGGTTCTTGCGGCAGGTACCCAATGCCGTTTTTCGCCCGCTGGTACATCGGCATCTTCGTGATTTCAGCGCCGTCGAGAAGCACCCTGCCCTGATCGGGCCTCACGAGCCCGACGACCATATAAAATGTGGTAGTTTTTCCGGCACCGTTCGGGCCGAGGAGCCCGACGACTTCTCCCTGCTTGACCTGCATGCTGATCCCACGAACAATCTTCCTGCCACGGTAGCTCTTCTCTAACTTTTTCGCTTCAAGCGCCTGCATGGGTTCCTTTTCAATTACTTTTGCTTCTTGCCCTCCGACGGCTTTCCCGGCATCTTATCCACCTGTTCCTGATAGAGCAATACCTTTCCACCTTCAACGACGCTGCGGTCATCACGCATGAACAACGTTATTTTCTCCCCCCCGACTTGGCTCTCATTTTCGATGATACGCGCATCTCCGGTCAGGACAATCTTCTCTTCACGGCTGTAATATGATGCTTTGTTAGAGAGCGCCACTCTTCCTTCCTTGCGGACCACAACGTTGCCGCGAGCTTCAATCTCTCTGATATCCTTTGTGCCGGCATCGTAAAAAACAACCATTGTGTCCGCTGAAAGTGTCATGCCCTCTTTTTTAAGCGTCACGTTCCCGATAAACGTCACTTTATCCCCAAGTTTTTCAGCCTCCATGCGATTGGAGGTTATCACGATGGGCTCCTGTGCGGCTTTCTCCGCCCGCGCCACAGATGATGTGGCAGCCGTAAGAACGATGGCCGCCACAATAACCATGCTATTCCTGAAGTACAGCCTTGACATTGTTCTTCACCACGATCGTGCGCATGTCGACATTTGCCGTGATGCCGACCCCCTCAAGATAAATCTCGCTGCCCAGCAGCTTAAAAGGGTCCGATGTCCAGACAACCCGTTCACCGGCCTTCCAAAACAGAGAATTTGTGGTCATAAGGTAACCGTCGTTCGTAGCAATGCTCACGTCCCGTGTGCTGCGGCGGATAGATGCGTTTCCACTTGCCGTATCCAGGATCCCCGTGTCACCAAGAAGCGTCGCCTCTCTGTTATCGGGATTTTCGAAAACGATCTCCATATCCTTGAGCTGCGCTTCCTTGTTTTCATAGAGATCAGCGTTTCTGGCATTCATACGCCACGAAACCCTTCCATTTTCCGACTGTGAGAACCTGAACCCATCCATGCTCATGAGCAGGCGTATGCCCGAGGGCGGCTGAAACAAAGAAGGCACGGAGATATCGGTTCCCTGCATGATCAGGTAACCACCATAGAAACATGCACCGACAATGAGGAATGTCGCGAGGACCTTGACAATAATTTTGATTTCCTTCATAAACTCACAAGAGCATATGGCGGCCTGGATGGCCGCCATATGCATAATTTATACCATAGGAGCCAATTTCTGTAAAGGTAAAAAATCGGGAAGAAAAATTCAGGGCATAGAACTTATTTTTTACTGTCTAATTGGGCCCTGAGAGCGGACAGTTCAACTTCTTTTTCCATGAGAAGCTGTTCAAGACGTGCGTGAGCTGAGACGTCTCGAACCACCGATTGAATGAAACGCTTCCCCATGAGCGAAAGTCCAACGGCGCTCACCGCTACGGGAACTACACTGCCGTCTGACCGTCTGAGGTCACCGAGCCTCATTGACGGGCGTCCCTGCGCCACGTCCGCAAGAATTTCCCGAGGCTCTGACGGATCTACAAAGAGCTCAAAGAGGTTCTTGTGCAGGAGATCATACTTTGCGTATCCAGCCAGCCGCGCTGCCTGTTCATTTGCAAAAACAATGTCTCCGTTTGCGGCAAGAAGGAAAATCGATTCACAGGCATTTTCCACGAGGGTCCGGTATCGCTCTTCCGATGCCCGGAACTCCTCGGTTTTTTCGGCCACCCACTGTTCGAGTTCCAGATTCATTTTCCGCAGTTCAGCCTGCATCTGCTCGTTCTGAATCGTCGTCGAAAGAATACCGGAGAGAGTCGTGAAAAAATTGATTTCCTCATCTGAAAAAACCTTCTCCTTCCGGTAGAATACCTCCATAACCCCGACCAGGGCTCCATTTGAATAGACGTATAGGGGAAGGCAATAGACGGACAGATAGCCGGAAAGAGACAAACCGGGGGTCTCACGGAAGCGCGAGTCCGCACGAAACCCCTTCAGCATGAGCGGTTCCAGCCTTCTCCCGACCCACCCTTCAATGCCTTCGCCGAGCGGGATGCGCACCTTCCCGATTACACCCTCCTGAACGCCCTTCGTTGCTGTTAGCATGAGGTCGTCCTTCTTCTTATCATAGAGATAGATGACACACGCATCAGATTCCATGACCCGTGCCGTGATATCAGCGACTTCCATCAATCGGTCGGCGAAGAGTCTCGGAGAATTGGCAGCATAGTTGACATCGTAGACTCCCAGAAATTTAATGAAAAGATCGTCCTTGATATCCAGCAGTTCCTCCTGCTTGAGATGGAGCTCGAGATTGGCATCTTCCAGACGGCGATAGGAGGGGAAAATGGTCTTTTTGTACAGCAGGTAAGCGCTGAAAGGAATGAGCGGTACGAGAATGAGGGACACCAGGAAACTATTCCGCTCGCCAAGCGTTACAAAATGCCCGATGACCGCACCGATGATCACCGCAGCACCGAGTATAAGTGCAATCAGGAAAATCAGAATACCCTTTCTGTGTTCATAGCCACCCTGAGGCATGCCCCTGCCCTCCCTTCCGGCTTGGTTCATCGAGCCGGGCTGTCAGTCTTGTACAAGACGGACAAGATCATTCACCGCCTGGTCGATGTGTACGGGAACATCGACAGCAATGCCGCGCTCCCGCAGTTTGAGAAAAAGCTCCGTGAGAAGCGGCGGATCGATGTTCGACGCCCTCAGTGCATCGACCTGCATGAAGATATCCGACGGTGTACCCGCGGTAATTACCCCGTGCCCCCGGACGAGTACATACACACGGTCGGCGAATGCCGCTACCAGGTTCAGATCATGGGTGGACATGATGATGGTCATGCCTGCCCGATTGTATGTATTGAGGAGCGCAACAAGTTCGATCCGTGATCGGTTATCGAGTCC
>JBLMWN010000102.1:0-4105 GCA_050257255.1 Betaproteobacteria bacterium
ACGCTCAGTGATATCCGCAAGGAAATCCATTCGCTGGACTTTGTTCTGAGCGGGACCATTGGGCAAAAAAGCATCGACTGGGCATTTGCAACGTATGCCCTGCCGTCTGAATTCATCGTCAACCCTCCCCTGTCTCTTTCACAGGTCCGCCTGACCTGGCAGAAAATGGGCGCTCGGTCTTTCGCGGGGAAAGTTGCAGTAGCCAGCGGCCCCGTTATTGAAATGGACTACTACCAGAATGCTGAAGAACGGGGGATCAGGCGCGCGGAGATCAAAGACCAGGATACAAGCGCAACGATTACTCTGAAGGACCGCAAAACTTCCTTTGACTTCTCCTTCTCCGGGAGCCTTGCCCTGGAAACGTTGAATAGAATATTTTCGAACCGCTTTTTTGGAAACGGGAAGCTGACAGGAACGCTGCAGGCAGCCATTGGAAAAGATGACCCCCTCGAGTCCACGGCAAAGGGAACGCTCGAAGGCAATGACATCGTTGTCCCCTGGGGTCGTTCGGTACCCCTGAGAATAGATGATTTTTCGCTTCATGCAGACACAAAGATACTTACCCTAGATTCAGTAGGTGCCACCCTAGGAGAGTCTCATTTTTCGGCAAACGGGAAGGTGGCCGTTCTCGCGGACGGGTTCGTTGTAGATATTGATGTTTCAGCGGATAAATTGAATGTAAGTGAAATGCAACAAGCTCTGCGACCGGAGAGAAAGGAGGTTGACCTAAAAAAAGACGAGGAGCCTGAGACCGGGCAGACAGCAGGACGGCTTGTCCGCGGAGTTGTCCGATTCAATTCCTCCTCTGTAACCTTCGGTCGGTATACGTTCAGTCCCGTAAAAGCCGTTGCCCTCGTCGGCCCTGCCGGCGTGAGCGCGGCAATTACCGAAGCAAGCCTGTGCGGCATTTCCGTTCCCGGAGAGTTCTCCTTTTCCCAGGGAGACATGCGGCTTGATTTCAAGCCGCAGATTAAGGATCAACAGTTGGGTTTTTCCATCAGTTGCCTGACAGGCCTTGACGTTCACATCAGCGGAACCTACAATCTGAACGCGGACATCAGCATGCAGGGAAAGAGCGGCGCCCTGGTGCCCAGCCTTGAAGGAAATGTTGATTTTAAAGCCAAGGATGGAAAAATTTACCGCTACCCGGCGCTGGCAAAGATACTTTCGGTTCTGAGTATTACTGAGATTTTCCGGGGAAAAGTCCCCGAGTTTGGAGGAAGTGGATTCCCCTACCGTTCCATGGCCGTAAAAGGCAACCTGCATCAGGGCAAGCTGCAGTTGGAGAAGGCGTACATCGGCGGCTCGTCCCTGGACATCATCGCCCAGGGCGACGTCGATTTCGCGGGAAAACAGATGGACCTCGTGGTCCTCGTTGCGCCCTTTTCAACCATCAACTGGGTCATCAGGCATATTCCGCTCGTGGGCAAGGTCATGGGTGGAACGCTCATTTCCATCCCGGTCAAGGTGTCGGGCGACCTAGCTGACCCCGATGTGACCTTCCTCGCCCCTTCGGCGGTCGGGACGAGGCTCTTGAATATTCTGGAGAACATTCTTGAGCTCCCGGTCGAGATCATCTCACCGATCCTGCCACACAAAAAAGAGGAGCAGAAATAGATCGTACCCCTTCCTGAACAGGAGCTGTCGCGGCGCTCATGACAACGTCAGGATGCGGAACGCGGCAAGACGATTCCTGATCGGAAGCCGGTTTCTCAATGTCCTGTTCATACTCAGATCGTTGTCAATCCTCCATTTTCCCTTCAAAAGAAGGCAACTCTTTTTTCATCGTCGTGATAACCGGGATAAAACCCTGTTCTTTTGCATGGGAATTGTTTTACACAATTTCCCTCTCATGTGGGAAGTTTTGATACAGTGCCTGACGGGTGATTCCTGTAACCGGCGAGAATACAAGGGGGTTTTTTTGGTATATATATTGCAACAATTTGTAGTAATAACAGATAATATTTGGAGCAAAAATGCGCAACAAAATAAAAGTTATCATTCTTTCGATACTTGCCGCGCTCTCTCTGTGGTCAGGAGATGCGGCGATTGACGCGTTTGTATTTCGTCAAGGTGCTTTCACAGACCTTTTATTGTTTGGCATGTCGTCGTATGAATTTTTTTTCCGTTCGCTCATCGTCTCCGGCCTCGTCATATCCGGTGTAATCATCAACGGAATCGTCTTGAAACGCAATCTCGTCGCCGAGGCGCTGCGGGAGAGCAATGAGACATTATGTACTATAGCCGACGCGGCGAACGACGCCATCGTCATGATGGACAACCGGGGAAAAATTTCGTTCTGGAATCCCTCTGCGGAAAAAATTTTCGGCTATGCCGCAGACGAGGCGGTCGGCAGGGAAATGCATGCGCTGCTGGCGCCGCAGCGGTACCACGGACCGTTTAAGGAAGTCTTCAGCAGGTTTCAGGATACGGGAGAGAGTCCGGCCATCGGCAGGATGATTGAGCTCACGGCGAAGCGAAAGGATGGCGCGGAGTTCCTCATTGAAGTTTCTCTCTCGGCCTTGAAGCTGAACGGGAAAGGGTACACAGTCGGAATCCTTCGCGACATCACGCAGCGGAGGAGAGCAGAGGAAGAATTACGAGCACACCGCGAGCGGCTCGAACATATGGTTGCGGAGAGGACAGAGGAATTGCACGCATCCAATGAGCTTCTGCTCAAGGACATTGTCGACCGGGTGCGTACAGAAGAAGAACTGTGCCGGTCCGAAAATCTATTGACTGCCATATTTGACAGCTTCCACGAACCCTTCAGCATCGTGGACCGTGAGTATACGATCGTTAAATTCAATCAGGCCTATATCCGCATACGAGACAAGCGTGCAACTGAGC
Source organism: Betaproteobacteria bacterium (assembly GCA_050257255.1). GTDB lineage: Bacteria > Nitrospirota > UBA9217 > UBA9217 > UBA9217 > JAJYKN01. Next base: position 2,851 of record JBLMWN010000102.1, read on the forward strand.
TCTTCGGGAAGAAGTGTTACACTGTATTACACAACAGAAACAGCGTCTGTGAGGATTGCCTCGTTGAGAAGACGTTTCGGTCGAAGGACCCCTGCGCAAAGGAGAAGCCGCTTCCGTTGTCCGATGGGTCGATGGCGTGGGTCGAAATCTATACCTATCCCATCTTTGATTATTGTCAAAGCGTATCGCATGTCATCGTACATGTCAGGGACATAACCGAACGTAAAAAAGAAGAAGAGGAAAAGAGACAGCTCATCGACAATCTAAACTATCTGTCTACCACCGACAGTCTCACGGGAATATTGAACAGACGGGCGCTCAATGATATGCTGAATCACGAAATCGAAAGGGCGATACGGTATAACGCCGACCTCTCGCTGATCCTCTGTGATATCGATAAATTCAAGAACATAAACGATACGTTCGGCCATACTGCGGGAGACCGGGCGCTCCTGGCTGTTACGGAGGCGCTCAAGGAATCTCTCCGTAAATCTGATATTCTCGGCCGGTACGGCGGAGATGAATTCATGATCATCCTGCCCGAGACGACGCTTGCAGGCGCGCATTGTCTCGCGGAAAAAATCCGCACCGCTGTCGAGGAGATAAATCTTGAGCTTCCCGGGAATAACCTGATTAAGCTTTCGCTGAGCGTCGGCTTAACCAAATGCGGCAGGCAGGTAGACAGTATCGACTCCGTTGTCGGGCTCGCCGATACCGCGCTTTACGCCTCCAAGCAGACGGGGAGAAACAAGGTTTCCGTCCTGACGAGATAACCACCCGAATAGAGATCGCCGACCCGCCTCCGCACTCTTCAATTCTTTCCGGCCTTCACGCATAGATCCTTCAGGCTAAGCAATAACCTATTGCTATCACTCGCTTTTTCCCCGGAACAGAGACAGAAGAATGGGAGATCGTAGGGACTTCCAACGATCCTGTGGAGTTCTACCTGCGCCGTGAGGATAGACAGCGACAATATAGTGGTTTTATGCCATGATCGTTAAATGTTATTACGAGACTGTTAATAATATCATGCATTTAAACGACGGGTCACAAATCACTTCATATAAAGGATGCTCCAGCATACGCCCTTGACCACCTCTTGCATTCTTTTGAAATCGAGCGTGTTTATTGTATCGGTCTCCTCATGGTAATGCGGGTTCCTGTAAAAAGAGGTGTCCGTAATCATCACGGCTTCATATCCGAATTTCCAGTAGATGCGATGGTCGGAGAAATCGACTCACGTAACAAACGACGG
>JBLMWN010000103.1:0-22394 GCA_050257255.1 Betaproteobacteria bacterium
CCGATGTCATCTTGCTGGACATGCGGCTGCCCGACATGGATGGATTGGACTTGTTGCGGCAGCTCAAGGCGCATCAGTGCACGGCATCGGTCATCATCATGACCGGGTGGGGGACCATCTCGAGTATCTGCTGCCCAAGGAAATCGCCGGTATGCGATTAGAGGCGACACCGGAAAAAGCGAACCTTGTGGCCGGCGGCGCAGTCAAGCGACTTGGCGAACTGGAACTGGACTATATCCTGGATGTCCTGAAGGCGCAAAACGGGAACCAATCGGTCACGGCCCGAATGCTCGGCATTGCACGCTCGACGCTGCAGGAGAAGCTGAAAAAGTACGGGATTGAGGAACGGCCGTGATCTGCCTTGATCCGTTCACCGGCTGCCGAAACCGGCGGCGACAAGGTTGCGCCGTTTCCATCCTAATTGCCCTGTTCTCCGCGCTGCCCGGCATCGTCTCGCCGGTTCATGCAGGAGGGGCGGACAGTCTCGTCATCGAGCATGGCAACAGGAACTCTCGAATGATAGCCCTCACATTCGACGCGTGCCCTACGAACCTGCCCGACGAGTACGACGAGAAAGTCATCGACGTCCTGCTTCGCGATCAGGTACCGGCCACGCTTTTCCTGAGCGGGCGCTGGGTGGAGAAGCACCCGGAGCAAGCAAAGTTCCTTGCCAGCAAGCCGCAGTTCGAAATTGCCACCCACAGCTACTATCATCCCCACCTGATCGAGAAGCCCGACGACCGCATCATGCGCGAGATGAGGAGAACGCAGGCGATAATCAAAAAGGTGACGGGCAAAACGCCCCGATATTACCGGCCGCCTTACGGTGAAATAGATGAGCGCGTGGCGAAGCTTGCGAAAGCTTCGGGGCTCACGACCATAAAGTACGATATTGCTTCCGGGGACCCCGACCCCGGCCTCTCCCCGCAGAGAATCGTGCGGGTTGTGCTGCGGGACGCCCAGGGGGGGAGCATTATCGTGTTTCACATGAACAGGAAAGGCATACATACGGCAGAGATTCTGCCCGAGATCATCAAGGGGCTGCGGGAGAAAGGATTCACCCTCGTGACGGTGGGAGAGCTGCTGGAGAAAAGTAAAAATGAAGTGATGACCGCGCCAACGGGAAGTCACGGAGAGTAACCCTGAAACGGAGACGGGGCGAACGGGAGAGGGGAGAAAAGAATCATTCTTCCCGGATTCCCCCTTTCCACTCTCTCCGACTCGTTTTCTCAGCTTCTTTACTTCACCAGCCCTTTTCTGAACCCATCGAGCCATCGGATATGACTCTTCTCCTCGTTGATGACCTCGTCCATGATATCTTTCTCTTTCACGATCGTTCTCATCTCCATGAAGTAGAGCAGGGTCTCTTTTTCAAACCCGAGCGCGAATCTCACAGCGTCGCTCGTTGTCTTGATGTGATCCATGGACGGAAGGGCCTTGCCCCTGCCGAGGAAAAACTCGGACTCCACAAAGGCCCGCATGTAATTGCTGACCTCTTCCCATTGCACCGGCTCCAGGACGCCCTGCTTCGCCACGGAATCCCTCAGGCCCATGAACGTTTTCTCGTGCTGCTTCTCCTTGCTTGCCAGCGTGGTGAAGAGCTTGACCAGCCCATCGTCTTTCTTGAACTTCTCCGCCATCCCCGTGTAGAACTGCTGCCCCAGCGTTTCCGTCTGAACCGCCATCTCCATGACTTCATCGATCGAATATTTGTTCATGCTGTTCTCCCTTAAGATTGAAATAAGAATGATCCCGCCAAAAACACTGATGATAACTGTCTGAAAAGAAGATAGCGCGTTACCCGTGGCATGTCAACCCCTGTGCAGACCTTTCATATTGACAAGTGTTCCTTGATTTGCTACAGTTGCGCGGTACGCGATCAACGCGGAGAGCGCATTGTCAATACAGTCTGAAATGATCAGGAGGCGGTTATGGGGGGCAAGCTTGCAGTGGTAGTCGGCGGGGGCCCGGCCCCGGGAATCAACGGCGTGATCAGCGCCGTAACCTATGAGGCATTGAAACAAAGCCTGGACGTGGTCGGTATTTTCGACGGGTTCAAGTGGCTTTCCAAGGGGGACACAAAGCACATCATGAATCTGCAGAACGGTGAGATCTCGCGCATCCATTTGCGCGGCGGATCGATAATCGGAACCTCGCGCGACAACCCCACCAAGAGCCCGGAGAAGATGGCGAATGTCATTAAGGCGTTGACAGGTCTCAGCGTCAGATATCTCGTTACCATCGGAGGCGACGACACGGCCTATACCGCAACCCGCGTCGAACAGGAAGCGGGCGGAAAAATATCGGTCTGCCATGTGCCCAAGACCATCGATAACGACCTGCCGCTCCCGCACGGCGTTCCTACCTTCGGATTTGAGACCGCGCGGTCCCTCGGCACCCAGCTCGTTGAGAACCTCATGGAAGACGCGCGCACGGCGGGCAGGTGGTACTTCGTGGTGGCCATGGGTCGTTCAGCCGGCCACCTTGCGCTCGGCATGGGCATGGGCGCCGGCGCCACGCTCACCCTGATCCCCGAGGAGCTCGGGAACAAGATATCGCTGAACAAGGTCGTCTCCATCCTCGAGGGCGCGATCATCAAGCGCCTCGCTTACGGCAGGAACCACGGTGTCGCCGTGATCGCCGAAGGCGTGGCGACGCGGTTCGACCCCGAGGAACTGACCTTTCTCAAGGATGTCCCGAGGGACGACCACGGCAACATCCGCCTGGCCGAAATTCCGCTGGGGGACATGCTCAAGCAGCGTGTGACCGCCGGGCTCGGGACCCTCGGGCTCAAGACAACCATCATCGCCAAGGATATCGGCTACGAACTGCGCTGCCACCCACCCATCTCCTACGACCGAGAATACACGCGCTACCTGGGCTTCAGCGCCGTGAAATTCCTCGTATCGGGAGGCTCCGGCGCCATGATCATGCTCAAAGACGGCAAAAGCCTGCCCATCAAGTTCTCGGACCTCCTGGACCCCAAGACGGGAAAAACGAAGATCCGTACGGTGGACATCAATTCCGATGACTACCTGATGGCGCGGCGCTATATGATCAGGCTTGAAAAAGACGACCTGGAAGGAGAATCGCTCAATAAGCTCACGTCAACTGCGAAGCTGTCTGCCGAAGATTTCAAGAAGCGGTTCTGCGTTGCCGTGGGATAACGCAGTGAAGAGTGTACAGCAGGAGTGAATGGCAAGTGTAAACCCTCCTCTTTTTTTTCTTCCTTAGTCACGGATTTCGCCTACGGCTCACTTTTTACGTTTCTTGATTTGTCACAGCGGGATGCGCTTCTCGCGTGCGATGTTCCTCAGGATGATCATGGCGTTGTGCAGACGCTGGAGCTTCATGTTCCTCGTCCGTAATGCGGTATGGTCATTGAGCGCAACTTTTTCATTCCTTGTTGCGGTGAGGGCCTTGTTCAAGTTCTCGAACAGGCCTTTGATCATGTCCTTGTCGAACTTCTTAAGGAACAGGGGATTAACAGAAATATAGCCCTCCGCGACGTCGAAAGCGACCGCCTTCATGCTCTTTCCCTTAAACCCGCTCTCAGCCATAGCTGCTCCTATGTCTTTCCGAGTGCTTTGATCGCCTTGTCCATGAGCTCTTGCTTTTTGTGAAGATCTTCAAGGTGATTTTGAATCTCTGCCTCGTCCGCTCCGCGGCGAATGCGCTCCTCTAGCGCCTTGATCTCTCCGAAGAGGTCTTCTGCCGTTTCCTGAATCAGGACATGGGAGTCCCGGCTGTGCTCACAGAGGCGGGTGACTGCGCTCACCAGGTCCTTGAGCATGGGGTCATCCGATTCCCGGAGCCGCAGGGATATGTTCTTTTCTCCTTCTGCAAGCTGCTCCAAGGCCCTGCGGATACGGATTATGGGACCGACAAAGGTGTGGGAATAGACGACGCCGACGATACCGATAAAGATCAGAAGCGTTACCAGCGAGACAGGAAGAAAGACGGGAAGCTCTACGATTTCCGCAAGCTTCTGGAACACGCGAAGGAGAATGGTATAGGATATGAGCAGAAAAATCAAAAAAATAATGAACCGGTACTGCGGTCCCGCCGCGTTCAGATAACCTTTGCCCTTTCCCACAAAAAGTCTTTTCCCCGTGTGTGGTGTCATATTCCCTTCGCGCCCGGTATCGGGGCAATGATCCATCAAAATGGAAAAAAAGCGCTGTATCTGCGAAGAATTAGTATGATTATACTGGTAAATACATGGCCGGTCAAGGCCATAATTGCTGCCGATTTTACCTTGAAGAACGGCTGCCGCTGTGGTAAAGTTTTTCCATGGCACTCGTTGATCCCCACAAACGGCGTATCGACTATTTGCGGATTTCCGTGACCGACCGGTGCAACCTGAAGTGCGTCTATTGCAGGCCTCGGGCAGAGATGAAATTGCTGCAGCACCGTGACATCCTCACCTATGAAGAGATCCTGAGGCTCGTGACCGTGGCAGTGCCGCTCGGAATAACCCGTGTCCGGATCACCGGCGGAGAACCGCTTATCAGACGCGGTATCGTCGATTTCATCAAGACCCTCAGACGATACGCCGGAATCGAGGACATCAGCCTTACGACGAACGGCGTCCTCCTCGAGGGCATGGCGGAAGCCCTGGCAGACGCCGGCATGCCCCGCCTCAACATCAGCCTCGACTCGCTGGATGCACGCCGGTTCAGCCGCATAACCGGCGCAGATTCCTGGGAAGCGGTCTGGCGAGGCGTCAATCGGGCCGCAGAACTGGGGTTCTTTCCGATCAAGATCAACATGGTCCCTGTCAAGGGCCTGAATGACGACGAGGTCGCTGATTTTGCCCGCCTGACGCTCGACCGTAGGCTCCACGTCCGCTTTATAGAGTTCATGCCCATCGGCGCACACGACCGGTGGCACCGGGACGTCTGCGTTTCTTCCGACCAGGTGCGTGCAGTTATTGAGCACGAGTTCGGCCGCCTCGTCCCATTCACCTCGTCAACGTCGGCGGGACCCTCGACGAACTTTCAGATCCCCGGCGCAAACGGGGTGATCGGATTCATCAGTCCCATCACCCAGCACTTCTGCAAATCCTGCAGGCGACTGCGATTGACGGCGGACGGCAAGATTCGGCCCTGCCTCCTGTCGGACACCGAGATCGACGTCAAGTCCCCCCTTCGCAACAGATGCGACGACGGAGAACTGGAACGTCTTCTCCGGCTTTCTCTGGAGATCAAGCCGGAGCGGCATCATATCACGGAAAGCGAACCCGGATGCTTTCAGAGAACCATGTCGAAGATCGGAGGATAAACGCCGCGTGACGAAGAACGAGAACCGAAGTACGGCCGGCAAACTGACTCATTTCGATGAGCAAGGCGCCGCGCGCATGGTTGACGTGTCGGGCAAGGAGGAAACAGCGCGCGAGGCGGTTGCTGAAGGCCGCGTCACGATGCTGCCCGAGACGCTCGCGCTCATTCTCGACCGGAAGGTTGCGAAGGGAGATGTTTTTGGCGTGGCCCGGGTGGCCGGCATCATGGCTGCTAAAAGGACCGACGAGCTCATCCCGCTCTGTCATCCTCTCGCCCTGTCGTCAGTCGAGATCGCCTTCGAGCCTGACCGCGCAAGATCCAGCGTGTATGTCCGTGCAACGGTCAGGACGACCGGTAGGACCGGCGTCGAGATGGAAGCGCTGACCGCCGTCGCCGCTGCAGGGCTCACGATCTACGACATGTGCAAATCCGCGGACCGCTCCATGACGATCACGGACATCCTTCTGCTGAAAAAAACCGGCGGAAAGAGCGGAACCTTTGAACGGAGCAGCAGTTCCTGAAATCGTTTCTTTCCCGATGAGATCCCCTTCCCCACCATTCCTGCGGCGGTGATGATCGACGCATTGCAACTCGCGCAGGATTTCCGTTTGACATTCCCGGCATATTCAGGTATTTTTTACTATCTTTTGCGAGGACTACGCGAGGGTTTATATTATGAAGTCAAAACATTCCGCTCTCATCATAGCCTCAGCATTCTTGCTGCTCGCTGCGCTCACACCGAAAGCGGTAATGGCTCTTGATCTTATTGTCGAGCACAATCCTACCGATCCCAGCCACTTTTCGACCATTCAGTCCGCCATAGACTTTGCTGATGGCATCGTGAATACACCGACGGGCACAACGGTTTCGTACAATGTTGTCGTCCAGCCAAGCGACACGCCTTACAACGAAACAGTAACGTTGAAGTCGCACATCTCGGTGCGGGGTGTAGAGACGGCCAGAACGATCCTGAGCTCCGGCACAAGCGGCCCGGTAATGACAGCAAACGGCGCAGTGAGCCTGAACGTGGAGCACTTCACCTTCCTGAACTCCTCGACCGGAATTGTGGCCACGACGAACTCGAATATCATTGTAAGAAACAATGTGTTCTTCGTCGGCACGAGCGGAGTGGGAGTGCAGGTCTCGGGCGCGCCTTCCGTGGAGATCAGCAACAATACCTTCTTCCAGAACGGCAAGGCGATCATACGAGACTCTGATACGGTGAGGATAACGAACAATATTTTTTCCCAGAATACTGTGAACATCAGTGATACCATCGCTGGTCTGACACAAAACAACATTACCTACAACGATTTCAATCCCACGCCGCTCACGACGGAGCCTACGGGTTTGAACTTCATCCCGAATGCAAACTTTCCCGCCCCCGATCCGCTCTTCGTCAATATAGCAGGCATGGATTCCCATCTTACAGCGCTTTCTTCTACAACGATTTCTCCTTGCATCGACAATGGCGACCCGAATATCACGGATACTCTTGATGGAACGCGGAGCGACATTGGCGCCTACGGCGGAGCCGATGCAGATACCATTCCGTTCATTATTTCTGGTGTCACTCTGTCACCGGCAACGGGTTCGGTAACAGTCAGCTGGCAGCCGAACAACAGCTATGTAGTGACGAATCCCACCTCCACGCTCCAGGGCGGATACAATGTCTACTACAGCCTGAACCGGCCCGGCGCTCCCTATGACAATAAAGTCAGCCTTTCGAGCGCAAACACAAGCACGACCATCAGCGGCCTGATCACATCCGCCACTCCGCCTGATGCACCGATTTTGTCGTTCACGGGGTTCAAAAACGAGGAACTCGATTTTTCCTGGACGAGCGTGCTTGGAGCGACATCCTATAACCTGTACTACACGGACAACGACGCTACGACACCGGTGGAGCAGGTTGTAAATGGCATCACTGATACGTCCTTTCAATTACAGGGGCTGGTGAATGGCCACCGCTACACGGTTCAGGTTACCGCTGTTTCACAGCCGACGTACTACTTCTCGGTAACAGCCTTCGATTACACGGTTGCAGGCCTACAGGGAGGTACCCCGGGCTCGGCTCATGAAAGCAGTTACCAGTCTCCTGACAAATCAATCACAACCGGCACCGGCGCGGAAAGTCTGCGCTCCAACGCGATAACAGGGGACGATGTTTTCCCTGAAACCCTTGTCCCCTACCCGAACCTTCCCAACTCACACCAGGGATGCTTTATCGCCACAGCGGCCTATGGGTATTACTCGGCGCCGCAGGTCCAGGCTTTGCGCACATTCCGCGACCAATATCTGCTCACCAACGGGCCGGGCAGAGCCTTCGTCAGATGGTATTATACCTACGGACCCGATGCTGCGGCCTGGCTGACCGTTCATCCCGGGTTCAAGCCCCTGGTCAGGGCCGCGCTCCTGCCGGCTGTCGGCTTGGCGCTCTTCATGACAGAGACGTCGCTCGCGCCTAAACTCGGTTTCCTCATGATGATCGCCGCATGCCTCGTCGCGTACGCATTCTACCGGAGACGGTTCTCAGGTCCTGGAGGATCACGTTGAAGAAAATCATCCTGCTCTTGCTGTCTGTCATCCTGCCGGCCGCTGCTTATGCCGCAGATTCATCCCTCGACCAGCCCCACTGGTCGCTGGAAGTCAAGGCAGGCAATTTTACGCCTTCGCTGTCAAATTGGGCCCAGTTCTACGGCAAAAGGGACATGCCTGAATATGCGGCGTCCCTGGCTTATAAGCTCATAAGGCAGGTCGAGCTCGGCATTTCAGGCGGCTTTCTCACGGACAAAGGACACGCCTTTGCACCGCTCCATGGTACCGCAGCCGGTTCAGTGACGTACGACCTTTATCCGGTGAATGTCTTCGTTCTCCTGCGCGGCCTGGTGAGCGAGAATCAATGGATCGTCCCCTATGTCGGTGGCGGCTATACGAAGATGTTCTACCGTGAGGAGGTCGAGGGCCAGAGCACGGTGCGGGGTTCTGCAAACGGGTATCATATGAGGGGTGGTCTGCAGTTTCTTCTTGACGGACTCGACCGGAGCGCTGCGAACAGCCTCTACATGGACTTCGGCGTATTCCACACCTATCTCTTTATCGAGGCCGAAAAGACCACCGCAAAAGTGAAGTCCGTTTCAGTCGATATCGGCGGCACGAGCTATCTGGCGGGGCTGTTGTTCGAGTTCTGACGAGTACGTTCCGCGCTACAGGATACAAGATACATGATTCAGGATGACTTTTCGGCTTTCTTATCCTGCATCCTGCGCCGGCTCTACTGCACTACCTCTCCATCCCTGATCTCAATGATCCTGCCCGCCCGCTTTGCGTTTTCCTCGCTGTGCGTTACCATCACGATCGTGCGGCCCTCGGCATGCAGTCCCTCCAGCATCTCGATCACCTTGTTTCCCGTTTTTGTATCGAGATTGCCCGTCGGCTCGTCTGCAAGGATAACCGCGGGTCTGTTCACGATGGCCCGGGCGATCGCCACCCGCTCCTGCTCGCCTCCGGAAAGCTGGGACGGCAACCTGCCTGACTTGGCATCCAGTCCGGCCCGTGACAGCGCCTCAAGCGCCATGTTCCGAGCCGTGCCGTTCAGCCCCGGCTGGATCGTGAGCGGCAGCATCACGTTCTCGATCGCCGTAAGATAGGGGACGAGATAGAAGGATTGGAACACGAATCCGAGATATTCCCGCCGGAAGTCGGATAGTTTATTCGGACCGAGACTTCCCAGATCGATGTCGTCTATGGATACGACACCGGAGGACGCCTTGCTCAATCCGCCAATCAGCGACAGCAGCGTGCTCTTGCCCGAGCCCGACGGCCCCATTACGGCCACAAACTCGCCGGAGTGGATGTTGAGCGAAACACCCTTGAGTGCCGCATACTCTTCATCACCGGCATGGAAAGTTTTGGTAACATCTTTCAGTTCTATGAAGGCCATGGCTACTCCTGCAAATCCGAAATCCTAATATCGAAATCCTAAAACAAATCCAAAGCAACAAGTTCTAAACTTTTTTAATTCGATCATTGGTTATTCGATATTATTTCGAATTTAGAATTTCGCATTTCAGATTTGGTCTCTTAGAGCGTCTTCAGCGCCTCGACCGGATCGAGCTGTCCCGCGCGGATCGCGGGATAGATGCTTGCGAGAAGCCCGACGAGAACCGATGAGACAAGAGCACTTACGGCCAACCGGGGATCGAACTCGAATGTCAGGTTGTAGGCGTTCATCAGATAGGGGGCGACAAACCTGGGGCTTGTGATCCCGATGCCGTATCCGACGATTCCCGCAAGCAGGCTCACGATGAAGGCTTCGGTCAAAAGCACCCGGATGATGTGACCGGTCCGGAACCCGACAGCCCGGAACAGGCCGATCTCCTGCACCCGTTCCTTGACCGATGCGGTCATGGCAAAGAAAATGATCATTCCCGCAACGATCAGGAGGAGCGCCGATATGCCGAGTGAAAACCTGTGGAAATAGTGCATGGCCTGCATCTTGAGCTCCACCGTCTCCTTAACCGCAACGGCTCGAGCGCCCGGCAGCATGCCGTTCACCTGTCCTACCATGTCCTCGATAGGACAGCCGCTGCAGAGCGCCGAGAGCTCAATGAGGCTCACGGCTTTCCCCTTCTGGAAGTGCTGCTGGACCCACTTGATGTCGGCGAAGATCAGGCCGTCGTCCTGAGATCCAGTATTATCGAGCACGCCCGAGACATGAAGGTTCCCGCCGCGAAGGGCGATGCTGTCTCCGGGAACGATATGAAGCCGGGCCGCGGCATCCTTCCCGATCAATGCCTCTCCGCCTTCCTGCGGGTTCATCCCCGCGGCAACACGCCACCACTTCTTCAGTCGCTGTTCCGCCTTGAAATCAACGCCGGCCACCAGAACCTTGATGCCCTTGATCTCTGTCTGGACAAGCAGCTTTGGTGCAATGGTGCTTATGTTCTCTTTGTTCTTGATGGTCCGTATCCTTGCGACGTCATCCAGGGTGAGCTCTCTGCCGCCGGTGTTCACAGCAGAGACCGTCAGGCCGCCGTAGGAAAGCGGCAGACCTTCCGATGCCGGCAGCACAAGGATGTTCGCACCGAACTCATCAAGCGCGTGCATGACCTCTTTGTTCATGGCATCGCCCACTGAGGCCATGGCGACGGCCGCGCCAATGCCGATCGCGAGACCGGAAACGAGAAAGAAGGTCCGTCCTTTTTTCCGAAGCAGGTTGTTCAGAGAAATATCGAGCAGTTTCATCGCGCTACACCCATTTCCTTAAATCCGTATTCCGCACTCCGCAATCAGAAATACTGCACACCTGCATCAAGGTCCTTGGCCTTCAGCACGACCATCTGTCCGTTCACTGATTTGTTGACCGGAATCGGATTGCACCCGCCGGTAACCATGCCGATCTCGGTCGGCTTGAAGCCCATGCCGCAGTTGTTACAGACGACGAGGTCGCCCTCCTGCCGGTACCCCAACTTGGCATGATTGCACGCCATGCACGCATCAAAGGCGGTGTGAATACTGCCGTCCCTAGCCTTCATCACGAAAAAGGTAACGGTCTTTCCGCCCGAAGCATATGCGAAAAAATGGGCTTTGCCGTCGTTAAGTGCCTTGAGCGGAATGCTTACGTCTCCACCCCGGTCGTTCACGGTCATTGCATTCGCCAGTCTTGCCGATGCATCGCGGTGCGGGGGGAACATGGGGTGCGCTCCTATTTTTTTTGACATGGAGCCGCTCTTCGCCAGCCAGAGCGCGGCCACCGCAAGGACGATCACAGCCGCGACCGCCAACGGTATCTTCCACTGCTGTTCCCGGTTCATCACGCGTGCTTTTTTATCATGCAGGGAGGCACTGTCTCCTGAAAGATTCACGCCGCAAGCCTTGCAAAATTTCGCATTGTCCTTCGCTTCGGCGCCGCAGTTGCTGCACTTTCCCATTTCTTATCTCCTTCCCGTCATTTCAGATATCGTCCCGTCCTGGTACCGGAGGGAACGAACTATTTTGTTATCCTTCACAATGTCAACCTGGATATGACATCCGTAATCGGCAATCCGTGTTGTTACCGCCTCCGGTCCGTTTTTTTCGTGCCAGTATCGGAGGCCCGCAACAGCAGCCGCGCGCGTCTGGTCGGACGCTTCCAATGTTTTCCCGTTCGTGGCGCAGCCATATCCCGGTGTGCCCAGCCCCTGCAGAGATTGGGCTTCTGATTTATTACAGCAACCGCAGCCCGGCCCTGATAACTGCTCGGCCAAGGCTATGCGCACCGTTGCCTTTGCAGAGAGACCCTGCAGCCACTGGTTCACCGCGCGACTCGCGGTCTTTGGATCTGCTCCCGCTGGCACAACCCTTTCCGCGATCAACCGGTTGATGATAAGCCGGCGCTCCAGCGCACGTTCAAAACCGTGCGCATTGCCATAGAGCGTTTTCATCGCTTGCTCAAACGCGGCATCATCGAAGCCTGATGCAGACTGCGCCTCAGCGGCTGCCGAGGCCACCTCTTCCTTCGAAACGTGGATACCGGCCTTCCGTGCTTCCTGGAGCACCAGCCGCTCGGAGATCAGCTCGTTCAGCGCCTGATAGCGGAGGCCGGCGGATGTTTCCTCACGCATTCCCTTCATGCGGGCGACAGCAGTGTCAAGCTCGGACAGCTTTATCTCTTCGCCGTTTACCACCGCTGCAACGCCGTTGGGCAGGAAAAATTTATAATAACCGATGACAGCGGCGATCACGATGACCGGTACGAACAGGAGTACAATGAAGTAGGCCCTGCGACCTTTGGAGATCACTTCCGGCTGTTCGTCTTTGAGCGATCTCCCGCATTCAACACAGAATTGTGCATCGGCATCATACGGTGTATTGCATTCAGGGCAGTTCACGGTCAACCTCAGCAGTCCGGCGCTCTCGGGAGAAGCGGCACAGGCGAACCCTGTTGTTCGTTTTGCAATCCTTCTGCCAGAGATGCAATGCGAGAAAAATCAATAAGATGAATTTCCCGGAATGTCCTTGGCTGTGGCATATGATACAATCAGAACAGGAAAAAAAACAGAAAAAAGCGGGATGATCATCCCGTTTACATAAATGAGGGATACTTCGGCATCTGTTTTTCGTCGTTTGCTGCCGATGAGGGAAGAATAGTGTGCTGCTGATTGTGACTGAATGGATGATTGAAGATTGGATCTCAATTACATGCAAACTCCGTTTGATAGGGTGATGCTTGCTGCTGTAAGCAAGGACCGCGCTGTTCCCCCGCGTGCGCCGGTCCCCGTTGATTTCTAGTATGACAATCCCGCCCCCCGGGATTGCGTAGCTGCCACCCCTTACCAGCAAAACACTTTATCGCAATCAAATACATCAGCTACGAGTTTGTCGTAGGAAACGCCGCCCTTGTAGAGCTCAACGGTCTTTACTTCGTTGCCGGAAGCCTGAAGATCGATGATCTTTTTCGTGCTTTCGTCCGGCGCTTTTTTCAAAATATGCAGAATTTTCACCATGCTCTCCTTCTTCACGCTTAATAGGGTACGACAAAATCATACTCCAGGAGCTTCTTCGACATCTCCTCGATTGTGATCGTGGTGTAGCCGTTTTCCGGATTATTGGAATAGACCTTGAGGTCCAGGTCGGTGACCAGATCGAGCGGCTGCGCCACCTCGGCATTTTCTTTGTCCAGCTTCTGGTCTAGGACGAACACCTCGATCGTATCGTCCGCCAGCGTGAGCCCGCCCGCTACGCGGAGCGCCTCGCCCTGCCGGTCTCGTACGACAACTGCAATTTTTTTCGTGTCTCCCATGTAATGTCTCTCCTCGTGCTCACGTCGTTAAAAAACCAGTACCCGAGTGCTGTCATGCAGCATTCCCGCGTTATTGTACTGGCTGCCGTACGAGATCCCGTCGGTCTTTTCGTGAATCCCGATCCTCTCACAACTGTGGTCGCAGCAGGAAAACTCCACGCCTTCTACGTTCATCAGATCGAGGAACTTGGGGTCCCTGGTGAAGCGCACCGCTTCGTCAGTCATAAAGATCATCACGGATTTGCCTGCCTTACGCGCCGCCTTCGTTACGCCGGCGATGTGCTCTAGATTCTCGTATCGGGTAATCATAATGCCCAGTATCTCGCCCATATTCTCACCTCCCTTCTTTTTTTCGTAAAATAGAAAACCGCTGGGCTGCATGGATAGATGCCGGTATCCGGCACGGCTGACCTTCCATCACATTCGTCCGGCTGTTTCATGGCACCCCTATCTCTCACTGCCGGCTACAAGACAATAACAAAAAGAGAGCCGGGCAGTCGAAATCCTGCCCGGCTATGGTAAGATCGGATTGAATTTCCGGAAACGACGGGACGGCGTTCACGAAACCGGTGACCGCCCTGCGTGACAGCGCTTGCGTGCTTACGACTTCTTGATATAGAGTTCCCACATACCCTTGTCTTCTAGCTTTACGGACTCGAAGGCGAATTTGTTCTTCTCGCAGTAGCGCGGGATGCTGTCCTCGGCAGACGCCGGAGCATCGCAGAGAACCTTAAGCATCTGGCCGCTTCCGAGCTTTTCAAGCGCCTTTTTGGTCAGCAGAAGCGGATAGGGGCATACCCTTCCAAGAGTATCCAGCGTTTCTTTTGGTGCTTCATCTTTCAGTGCCATGATATGTTCCTCCTCCTCAATCAACAATAGTATCAAATTCGGGCCGTCCGATTGCCCGTTGGTAACTTGGTTCCGTAGCGACTTGGGCTTTGCTCAGAACGCCGTGGGATGGGAGTCCGCAGCCCATCCTTTAGATCGGCAATTTCCGAACCGTATATTTTATAAACTGTAGAGATAGTACCTTAGCAAAAACCACCCCGCCTGTCAATACTCGTTTTTCGATATAAAAAAATTACCGTGCAAACCGCAAAAACAGGCGGCATGTTTCCTATTAAAATCTTTCATTACTCCATAATGAGACCTTATGGGACAGATGACGCTCTCTACTTGCAATTTAATTTTGTTTGTATTATGTTACTCGCGCATTCGCTCATCGTTACCCTGATCTGCCCAAATGATAGAATTTGTTTAGAAGCTGATAACATTCTATATCCTGCAACTAAATTGCGCACGGCAGTTTGCCAACACATGTGCGCATGACATATCTCTCAATTACGGGACGTCTCATCAATAGCAACACTGATAGCAACACTGCCAAATTTCGATCAGAGGAGGTGGTGTCGTTCAAATCTAATAACTCAATCCTGATCTCAGAGGGCGAATTCTTCGCATGGTATTCGAAATAATGGTGATAACGCGGCGAATTTGAATTAAGGAGGGCGCTATGGGGAAAAAAGTCGCAGTACTCGTCAGAGACCGGCAGGGCGAGGCCTTGAGGATGTCCGTGGGGATCACACTCATGGATGACACCATCGATGTCTATGTACTGGACAGAAAGGTGGAAAGCAACGACGATAATGACCTGAATCTTGAGACCATTAAGGACATGGGAATGAAACTTGCCACGAATACGAAAGAGAATGCGGGCATGGATTACATTTCCACTGAAGAGCTGGCGCAGAAACTTCTGGAATATGATCATATCGTGCCGTATTAAAATAACTGGAACGAGGTGATGACCGATGAAAATCTTGTATATACAGAAACAGGAGCTCGATGCCACGGCAAAAAAGATCATGGAAGTGCAAAAAAAAGGAAATGACGTAACGGTCGTGAACATCAAGGAGAACAAGAACTACGGCCAGATCGTGGATCTCATCTTTTCAAGCGATAAAGTCATATCTTGGTAAATGAAAGCCGCGGGTTGGTTTGGAGCTCCGAAAACGGGAACATTCCGGGCGCGGGAAACTCGAGAGGAGGCAAAGCATGAAACTCGGCATTTTCGTGAATACCGATAAAAATCTTGAAGCAGTACAGGGAATAACGAAGGCAGCCCTCGCAAAGGGACACGAGGTCATCCTCTTCAACATGGATGATGGCACAAAGCTCGTTCATTCGCCTGTATTCGCCGAATTGTGCAAGACGAAAGGGGTCACTTTAAGTTTCTGCGATCACAGCGCAAAACACATGGGGGTGACGTCAGAGGGCCTTCCGAAGGAGATCGTTTGCGGAAGCCAGTATAACAATGCAGTGATGATGCACGAGGCGGATCGGGTGATCGTACTTTAGGTACGCAGCGCCGTCGTTTCCAGGGGAAAATTTCCGAGTGGCAAACAAATTCATACCTGAGGAGGAACGTGCAATGAAAAGGATACTGATCATGCTGTGGGTAGTGGTGCTTGCTGTGACGGTGGTGATTCCGGTCGCGTCTGCCGCGGATGATATGGCGACGAAGCTGAATGCCGTTATGTCCAAAGCCCCGGGGGCAAAGTTCTGGCAGGTCACGGCCGACGATGTTTTGGCTATGATCAACGCAAAAAAAACCGACTTCGTAATTGTCGACGTGCGGCCCAACCCGGCCGAATTCGGCCAAGGCCACATTCCGGGCGCGATCCAGATCACGGTGCAGGACATCTTTAAACCGGAGAACCTCAAAAAGCTCCCCAAGAACAAGAAGATCATTCTTGCCTGCGTAACCGGCCAGACGCAGAACCTTCCGATCGTGGGTCTGCGCGCGATGGGCTATGACGCCTATACCATGGCCTTCGGTTATTCCGCGTGGACCAAAGGATATCGCGGTGGACAGCTAATGCAGGAAGCGATCCAAGGTGCTGCTTCGAAAAACTATCCGGTCCAAAAATAAATCTCATTCTGGGAGGCATCGCCGATGCCTCCCAGGCGTCAATTCAAATCATTGTACCACCATTCATTATTCCCTGTGCCCACCTTTCCTTAGTTGCATAATCTCGTCAGTTTTTTAAACGCAGGAGGATAACCTTTTGAATTGACAGCGTCGTCATTTTTCAATATAGTGTTTCCGTGAGATGGCTTCCCATCCTCATATGCGTCACGCTGCTGCATGACTTTTTCACTCCCTGTCCAACCTCACTCAGCATGCGGTACGACGGGCAATCGGATTTCGTAATGCTCGATGTCTGTCACGCGCCCTTGTCGCAACTCACTGAAGACGATGAAATGCCTGGTGTGGCTGAACAGGCCGGCGCGGTGATGCCTGTGCCGTATCTTGGTTTCCGTGGGCTGGCGAGTCCGGTCTTCATTCAATTCCTTCTCGCAGCACAAGACGAACACCCTCCCAGGGCTTGACAACCTATTCGCTCTAACCCCATCATCATGCCGGCTGTGCCACCCTCGTACAAGGTCAAGATTTACCGCTGAGACACTCTGTCCCGGAGTAAACCTTGCCCGGGCGATTTTTTTCTCCGTGCCCGGATTCCTGCCCTCAAGCGGCGTTACTCATGCCGGGCAAGCTCTGATCGGGGGTGACTCGGTGGTTAAATCTTTTTTTTACCGTGTGGCCTGATCCCGTGAACAAAACCGACGACGGCGTCAAGCGGGGCACATTCTCTGAGTGAAGACGCGTTCGTCTTCACGCCAAGGTTCTTTAGTCATCCATATCAGGGGACATTTTTCTGAACTTTATCTAAATCCATAGAGGAGGTAAGCGTCATGAAATTCGAAAAGATGTTCGACGGGGAAGTAACAAGAAGAGGCCTTCTTGTCGGCGCAGGTAAATGCGCCCTCGGAGCAGCGGGGATCGCCGCGCTCGCATCAGCAGCGCCAAGGCTGGTGTCAAAAGCGGAAGCTTTGGGCGGTCCGACTGAGAAGTGGCCGTGGCCTTATGTAAAGCTGGATCCGCAGAAGACCGCTGACATCGCCTACAACGAATGGTACCGGGTGTTCTGCGGGGCATCTGTCATCAACAGCGTGTTCAGCCAGCTCCGGGAAAAGGTGGGAGAACCGTACAAGTCCTTCCCGGTCGACGCCTTCATTTTCCTGGAGGGTGGCATCTCGGGCTGGGGGACCATCTGCGGCGCCAATGCGGGATCGAATATCGTCACCAACCTCATTATCGGACCCCGGACTTCGGGCACGGAAGACGGCATGCTGATGGGCAGCGAGCTCATGCAGTATTATGCGACAACAGCCATGCCCACCTACAACCCGAAGGAACCGAAGATCAAGGCGGACATACCGAAGACCGTTGCCGATTCTCCGCTCTGCCATGTGTCGGTGGGCAAGTGGATGAAAGCCGCGAACAAGGAGCTGGCAAGCCCCGAGAGGAAAGACCGGTGCGCACGGCTCACGGCGAGCATGGCGTATCAGGTCGTTGCGCTGTTGAACGACTGGAAAGACGGTACGTACAAGACCAAGGGGGTCATTCCGGCCAAGGGATACGGCATCCAGTCCCAGCATAATTGCACCGATTGCCACGGTTCTCATGTTCCATCGCCGCCGACGGCGAAAAAGAGCTGATGCATCAACCACTGAATCAACCGGGCGCCCTGCGGAATAGCCGCAGGGCGCTCTTTTTTGCGAACATTGCTCGAGGAAATTCAGACGTCTGCCCTCGTCGTAGTGCTATAATTGGCCAGGACGTTCGATATGAACGAGGGTAAATTCCGTTATAACGTCGGCGTCAATGTCTATGAGAAAGCCTCCGACAGCTCAGTCGCGACGCCCCTCAAGTAAGGTTTTTTCAGTTTCCCTCAGAAACACTTTGTTGCACCTTTTTGTTTCAAAATCAAGCAATTATGCAACCTCATGTGAAAAATTATGCTTGTTTTTGGTTTCCTATTTATATATTATATACACCTGTAGATGAATTGCTCGTCACACTTGAGATTACCTGCAAACACGATTAAAAAAGTAACGGCACTTTACAGAAAATTTAACGTTAACAGCGAAGGGGGTGAAAGATCGTCTCGGGAAAGAAATATCGGAACCACATACGAACTTCGTCTTTCAAAACTATTTTTTAAGGGGGAAATAGTATTATGGAAGAGAAAAAGAATCAGATCAAGGCCTTTGCAGTGTTAGGCTTGATGGTTCTCATCAGTCTGCTCTACTACAAGGCGAATGTGTACTACATGTATCTCGTGGTATACATCTGGTTTGGCGTTGCCTACGGCATGATGCTTCAGTACGGCAGATTCTGTTTTGCATCAGCATCTCGAGATTTATTTGCCGCCGGTGTTCCGAGAATGGCCGTCGGCATTCTGATTGCGCTCATCTTCTTCAGCGTTATCCAGGCGACACTCCAGTCAACAAACATGAGCACCTTCCATCCGGCTCCGTTCGGCATTCATACGCTGATATCGGGCATGATCTTCGGCGTGGGAATGGTCCTTGCCGGGGGGTGTGCATCGGGGTCTTTGTACAAGATCGGCGAGGGGAACGGCACCTCGATACTTTCCATCCTCGGCATCTCCTTCGGCCAGGCGATCTTCGTCAATGTCGGAGGGCCTTTCCTGAAACTGGTTCCTGATACCTGGAAGGTGTCCTCTGCCGCAAAGGACCTTCCCGTCGACAAGGTCAGATCCTGGTTCGACTACTACCTCACGGGTTACGTCTGGGACCAGCCCGCCATTCAGCTCTCACACACCAAGACGTTTGCAAGCGCCCTCCCGGGCATATCAAAGTATTTCATCGGTGATGCGCTTATCAGCGCGATCATCCCCGCCCTTCTGCTGATCACCGTCATCTACGCTTTCTACATCCGGAAAGGCTTCCTGAAGAAGCTCTCAAAGAAGACGGGCAAACCTACAACGCTTGCCGACGAGTTTTCCGGCATCTGGAGCATGCTGACCGCGTCTAAGCGGACGACCCTTATGGGGGTCATCATCGGCATTACCGCGGGACTGCACATCTTCGTCATGAAGGGCATGCAGATCAAGTTCGGCGTCTCGAATTTCGGGGAGCTCCTCACCAGGATGGGACATGCCGCGGACACCAGCATCCGGGGCACCGTGTTCGACCCGGGTTACTGGTACATCACGAGCCAGGAAGGACAGTTTGGCGCGTGGGTTCTCGACAAACTCGGCTGGAACATGCGCAACAACGTGTTCTTCGGCGTGAATAACGGTCTTCCTGAACTTTGGCGAAACCCGGCCCTCTGGATGTCCATCGGCATCATCTTCGGCGCCATGATCATGTCGCTTATGAGCAAGGAATTCAAGTTCAAACTGCCGAAGGGCGAACTGATCGTTTGGGGCCTTCTGGGCGGCACGCTGATGGGTCTCGGCTCGCGTCCTGCGCTCGGCTGCAATATCGGCGCGTTCTTCATCCGCGTGGCCGGCGGCGATCCGAGCGGATGGTTGTACGGTCTCGGCATGGTGGTCGGGGCATTTGGCGGCGTCAAGTTCTTCAACTGGTGGTCCGAAAGAAAGATGGCGGCAGAAATGGCCGATTTTTAACCTATTCGATATTAAACCAAATAAAGGAGGAAGTTTGTCATGGCGATGAAGTTTGAAAAGAAAAGCGACGGACTCTATGCGCTCGATGTGTGCGGCTATGTGTGCCCCCATCCCCAGATCTACTGCAAAAAATCACTGGAAAAGCTCGGAGAGGGTGAAGTTCTCGAGATGACATTCGACAACCCCTCGTCGGCGGAAACGATCGTGCAGATGCTCGATCAGGCGGGACATGAGCTTGTGGAGAAGAAGAACGAAGGCGGTAAAATCATCTTTAAAATCAAAAAAGGCTAAGAAATCGCCTCAACCATAACAGGAGGATATTATGAAGGCACCTCTCGTAATTCTCATAGCGATTATGGTGTTCATTCTCGGGTTCCTGGTGGTATACAGCCAGCAGCACGATATGGCAACGGTGCAAGCCGCGCAGGGTCACGGCGGCACAGCAGCAGGGTACGGTTCAGGCGCGGCTCCGGCAGCAGGCGGGTATGGTGCAGCTCCGGCTCCCGCAGCGGGCGGTTACGGTGCTCCGGCAGCAGGAGGGTACGGTGCTCCGGCCCCCAAGGCGGGCGGTTACGGGGCTCCCGCAGCGGGCGGTTACGGCAAATAACGCCTGTATCATCAAGTCACGGGACACATTCGTACTAGTATAAGAGACCGTGAACAACAAGGTGAACCGCCGTGCGTTGGTGAGAGCACATTGTTGCGGCAGCTATCGCGAGAAAGGAGAAACTGTGAATAAGATTCTTATTGCGGTAGACGACACAAAAGGCACCAAGAATGCATTTTCGATATGTGCGAATTTCTGCTCCTGTGTGCGTCCCAAATCCATCGCGTTGATCTATGTTGAAAAATTCGAAGGCAACAAAACGCTCATCGATGAAATGCTCGGCGACGCAGAGATGGCAACTCTGAAACAAGTATTGAAGGGAACCGAATATCAGGAGGCGCTGGACAGAAAGGCGAAAGCCATCCTTACATATTACAAGAAGGCCCTGACAAGTAAAGGATTGACCAATATAAAAACGATCGTCAAACAGGGGCACCCGGCTGAGGAGATTTTGAAAGCTGCCCGGGACGGAAAGGCCGATGTGATCGTCGTCGGTTCCCGGGGAAAAAGAACCACGCACCTGTTCATGGGGAGCGTCAGCAGGGAAGTGGCGGAAAGCGCCGACATCCCCGTGTTGCTCGTCAAGTAGGCAGTAATAAACTTTTGCCCCCTTCCCCGCATCACGGTGCAGGGGAAGGGTTCTTTGGTCCGACGTATCCGGGTTGAAATAAATTATCCTTATCCTCTCCGAAAAAACTTTTCACGGCTATCCTCGGGTGATGTCATGAGCGGCTCGAAAAAGGACACCATCATTTTAGGCGGCGGACTCGCAGGCCTTTCATCAGGCTATGTCTTGACGAACGCCGGTTTCACTGTCAACGTGTATGAGCGGGATTCCGTCGTCGGCGGGCTGTCGAAGACGATCGAAAAAAACGGGTTCCGTTTTGATCTCGGCGGCCACCGGTTTTTCACCAAGGACGAAAAAATCAACACATTCGTACGAAAGTTGATGGGAAGCGAGTTGATTTCCGTCCAGCGGAGCAGCAAGATCTATATGCGCAATAAATACTTCGACTATCCTCTGAAACCGCTCAATGCCATGTTCGGGCTGGGAATATCGACCACGGCACGGATCCTTATCGACTACGTACAAGAAACAATCAAACGAACAATTCGAAAAGATGAGACCCTGTCGTTGGAAGACTGGGTGGTCGGCAATTTCGGCCGCACCATGTTCAATATTTACTTCAAGGAATACAGTGAAAAGGTCTGGGGCATCGATTGCAGCAGGATCAGCGCAACGTGGGTAGCCCAGCGTATTAAGGGGCTGTCCCTGGCAAAGGCGGTGAAAAACGCCTTCTTCAAGGTCAGCGGCAAAGATTTAGCCACCCTGGCGGACAGTTTTTATTATCCATCCCTTGGGATCGGGCGTCTTTCCGACCGGCTCAGGGATGAGATCGAAAAGAGCAATGATGTCTTCACCGATGCGGGCATCATAGGCGTCAATCATAGCAATTGCAGCATCCAGAGCATCACTGTCCGCAATCAGGGCAAGGTTCAAACAATCCCTGCTGCCGAATTCATATCCAGTATTCCCGTCACTAAGTTCATCAGCTTGCTCAATCCCGCTCCGCCTATCCACATTCTTGAGACCGCTGCGAAGCTCAAATTCCGTGACCTGGTGATCGCGGCAATCATGGTGGACCGGGAGCGGGTCACGGACCAGACGTGGATTTACATACCGGAGCAAAAGATTCCCTTTGGCAGGATCCATGAGCCGACGAACTGGAGCCCCTCAATGGCGCCGCCCGGCAAATCGCTTTTGGTTGTGGAATTTTTCAGTTTCAAAGGCGACTCTGTCTGGAACATGGATGATGACCGGCTCACGGACCTCACCGTCGACAACCTTGTCCGTCTCGACTTTATCGACAAGCGGGAGGTCCTGGACAGCATGATCGTACGGGTGCCGAAGGCCTATCCGCTCTTCGAGATCGGATACAGGAAGCATGCAGATGATTTGCATGATTACCTGGGTCGCTTCAGCAACCTCCACATTGCGGGCAGAAGCGGAATGTTCCGCTATTATAATATGGACGTCGCAATACGGTCAGGCATTGAGACCGCGGAGAAGATCATCCGAAAAATTGGCGCTGCCGACACCGTTGAACAGGGCGAAATGGTCCTCGCGGGCATGTAACATTTGATTCATTCATAAAAAAGTTGAAGGACAAGGCGTAACCACTGAGACACTGAAGCACGGAGGGGAAAAATCCTAAGCG
>JBLMWN010000104.1:0-3827 GCA_050257255.1 Betaproteobacteria bacterium
GGGGCACATAGATCTGTCGAGGAAGTACAGCAGGCGGCTGGACTTAGTAAAACAGTAAAATGCGTTTCAAGTCCTCAGTTCCAGGTTTCTGGTTTGCCAGCCACGTGAACGAGAACTTGAGACCAGAGATACAAACTCGAAACTTCATGATTAACCATGCAAAAAGCTATAGGCATATTTGATTCCGGCATCGGCGGGCTCACGGTGCTCAAGGAGATCGTGAAGAAGCTGCCGCAGGAGAACATCATCTACCTCGGCGATACAGCGCGGGTTCCCTATGGCATACGCTCGGCTGAGACGGTGACGCGCTACAGCTTCGAGAACACGCAGTTCCTGCTCTCACAGGAGATCAAGATGCTCGTTGTCGCCTGCAATACGGCGTCGGCCATCAGCCTTGATGCGGTGAAGAGGGAATATCCGTTGCCGGTCATCGGAGTGTTGGAGCCGGGCGCACGCGCCGCTGTTGCAGTCACAAAGACGCGGGCTGTGGGCGTCATCGGCACCGAAGCCACGATTGGGAGCGGCGCCTACGAGAAAGCGATCAAAAGGGTCGCACCCGATGTGGAGGTCCACAGCCTTGCCTGCCCGCTCTTCGTCCCCCTTGCAGAAGAAGGCTGGACAGACAACGACGTAGCAGAGCTTGTTGCGGAAAAATATCTTGCGCCCCTTCGGGGCACTGGTATCGACACGCTCGTTCTGGGTTGTACGCACTACCCCTTGCTCAAGTCGGTAATCGGTCGGTCTATCGGCGCGGAGATTACCCTCATCGATTCAGCCACGGAGACGGCCAAGGAAGTGGTAGAGGTGCTCGAGAAGCTCAAGTGGCGGGGCAACGGGAACGGCGAGGGTCTTCGGAAGTTCTACGTGACCGACACGCCGGTACGCTTCGAAAAGATCGGCAAGCGTTTTCTCGGCGACTCGCTCGATCACGCCGAGCAAGTCAAGGTAGGCGGAGTGTAATGGTCAAGCGAGGACCTCAAATTATTCAGATGAAATCTCAGAGCGCGGCAGGTGAAATGAGGTCGTCCCTATGAAGAACGAATGTCAGCGAACAAGACAAGCGCTTCCCAAGTATCTGCACGGCCACCTGTTCAAGACGAGTCAGGCCAGGATCGCCCGCCATCTGCAGCAGTGTGTGATCTGCCGATCCGAATTCGAGGCGCTCAGGCGCTCCGAGGAGACCCGGCAGATATTGAAAGATATCGACGCGCCCGAAGGCGTCGTGGGCAGGATGAGGGAGAGCGTCTCCTCCCTCGGAAAACTGAAGAAGCTCCTCTACCGTCCGCTCTGGATCATGGGGCTCATCTTGATCGCGGCGGCCATTTATTATTACCTTGTGACGCCGCGTCAACTCGATCTCGAGATCGAAAAAATTGTGAAGACCGCACCGTCTGCCACCGCGGTAACGTCGGCTGCTTCCGGTACCACGCCCTCGACGCCCTCTGCACAGCCCGCGTCCCGGAATGCTGCGGTTTCTGCCCCTGCCATGGAACCGCTCGTTGTGACGATAACACCTGAAAATGACGACGCCGCGATCCAAAGGATCAATGAGGTCATGCGCGGACACGGTCAGATGCAAAAGTTGAAGTTCAGCGATGGGGTGAAAGAGATTGAAGGCAGTCTGACCTCGCAAGAGCTTCTAACGTTCTTCAGTCGGATCAAACCGGTGGCGAAAGTCAGTTACAATCGCAAGCGTTATAAATCGTTCAAGACGGCCGATCCGATCCCGATCGTACTCAAACTGAAGGCAGCACCAATGCCTCTTGACAAATCTCTGCCACCCGCCCATCCGGATCAAAAACCTGTCGGGGCGCCTGCTGATGAGGAAGCGGGTCCGGCTCCGCTGGCGACAGCTCCTTCGCGGTCGGCCGTGCCATAGAGCGGGTGGAGCGAGCGGCATCTCCTAAAATAATGCGACGGATTATTATTCTCGATTGAATGGATTACCAACGGGCATGTCTTCTGACAGGTCATACCAGGACACCATCGACTATCTCTATGCGCTCCAGAAGCATGGCATCAAGATGGCCCTGTCCAACAGCGTACTGCTCATGGAAAACATGGGCAATCCCCACCGAAAACTCCGAACCATACATGTGGCGGGCACAAACGGCAAGGGGTCAACATCGGTATTTATCGCGAGTATACTGAGCTCGGCAGGGTACCGGGTCGGACTCTATACCTCACCCCACCTTGTGAGCTTTACGGAGCGGATCAGGATCAACGGCGAAGAGATTACGGAAGAGAGGGTTGTTGAGCTGGCGAAGCGGGTCCGCAAGGGATGTAGTGGCCTTATTGCGGCGGACAGACCCGGCGTGATGAGCCCCACCTTTTTCGAAGTAACGACGGCCATCGCATTCACGTATTTCGCCGAGGAACGCGTTGACATTGCCGTGATCGAAGTTGGCATGGGCGGACGACTCGACTCTACGAACGTGATCACGCCGCTCGTGTCGGTCATTACCAATATCGATCTTGAGCATACCGAGTTTCTAGGCAGTACACTGGAACGGATCGCCGGCGAGAAAGCAGGCATCATCAAGCGCGGGGTTCCGGTGGTCACCGGAACAGCGCAACCGGAAGCGGTCGGCGTAATCGAGCGGGAAGCTTCGGTGAAGGGCGCGCGTGTTTCTCGTTTGACTATAGATTTTCTGCCTGAGAATATTATCGCGGGCCAGGAATTGATTTTTGATTACCGCGGCATGAAGGCACGGTATGAAGGCCTGCGGTTGCAGATGCTCGGCCGACATCAGGTGGATAATGCCTGCCTTGCACTGGCGGCAGTTGAATATCTGAGAGATGCCGGCATCGCCGTTGATGAATCGGCAGTGCGGCGCGGTCTTGAACTGGCCCGCTGGGAAGGCCGCATGGAGCGCGTCGCGGGGGGGCCCGATCTGTATCTGGACGGCGCCCATAACCCCGCGTCGGCAAAAAAACTCGCAGCGACCATCCGGGAACTGATGCCTGCCTACCGGAAGCTCGTATTGGTCATTGGCATTCTCGGCGACAAAGACTACCGGGGGATCATCCGTGAAATCGTTCCACTTGCCGACCGCGTGGTGGTGACAAAGCCGCAGTATTCGCGCGCTCTCGATGTGAATGTGCTTGCCGGCGAGATTGGGAAGTTGCATGCCGCCGTCACTGCAGTGGAAAACGTGGGTAAGGCGATCATCGTGGCCAGGGACGGCGCATCTGCTGACGATCTCATTCTCGTGACGGGCTCGCTTTACGTGGTTGGCGATGCACGGGCGCTGTTGATGGCCGATGCCGGCACTACCGGGGAGCTCACGGGCCTCAAGGGATGAAATAACAATGCGGAGTGTAGAGTGCGGCGAACGCGGAATGAGAAGCTGAAGGGTAGACCGGGATGGGCATGACCCGCAGAACCGCATTCCTGCTTATGAGCGTTTTTCTTGCCTGCTTGATGGCCGGTTTGCCCCAACACGCCCTGGCAGAAATGCTTCCGAAGAAGATCCCCGTCACCGTGACGGCCGACAAGCTTGATTATGACCGGACCACCGATGTTTACGTTGCCGTGGGGCATGTGAAGATCGAGCAGGAAGGCGTCAGGCTTGAGGCAGATAAGATTGTCCTGAACAATAAAACCGGCGAGGTTGAGGCAGAAGGAAAGGTGTATCTCCAGGACAAAGGAGATGTGGTTCGCGCCGAGAGACTGAAGATCAACCTGAATACCCGGGAGGGAATTATTTATCAAGGCGATTTGTTCATGAAGAAGGACAACTATCATCTCAAGGGAGATGTTATCGAACGAAGGTCGGAAACCCAGTATCACGTAGAGAACGGCGAATTTACGACCTGTGACGAAG
>JBLMWN010000105.1:0-2941 GCA_050257255.1 Betaproteobacteria bacterium
CCTCTACCATCGGGATGAACTGTTCAACGCAGGCCCGATTGAGGATCCGCCGCTCCTGGAAATTCGGCCGAGCCGACAGAACGATCTGCGCGCCCCGGAGGAGTCGTTCCACGTTGTCCCCGGTTATCCGCTCGTCATGGACCACGATCTCCACTTCGGGATTGATCTGCCGAAGGGTTTTCTTTGCCTGCAGGACCCTGGTACTGCCAATCGTGTCATTCCTCATCAGGACCTGACGGTTCATGTTCGAAAGGGTCAGCTTGCCCTGATGGACCAAGACAAGCCTGCCGATCCCGGCGACGGCAAGATAAAGCGCCGCTGTCCCGCCGAGGCCGCCGACCCCGGCAACGAGTGCCGTGGAGTTCTTCAGCCGATGTTGATGTGCGACGGTAAATCCCCGTAGCATGAGCTGCCGCCGATAGCGTTCCAATTCGTTCTGAAGGAGATGTGCTTTCATGGTCAGAGCACCGAATCGCTGTATTCCTCGCCGATCCGCGCCATGAGAACCTCGAGCTCCATGTCCATGTCCTCGCCGAGGACGCCGCAGGCGTCGGCGCGGCACTGCTTGCAGTGGGTCATCTGCGCGATATTCGGCCGGCACTTTTCGCGCATCCTGGTGATCTCGGCATGCGAGGGCCTCGTGAGGCCCTCAAACTCCGCCTGCGGGATAAGCGGAAGGATGTTCATGATGTCCGCACCCAGTTTTCCGGCGCGCTCCGCAATGAGCGGTATCTCGGCGTCGTTCACCCCGGGGATGAACACGGTATTTACTTTGACGATAAGGCCCGCGTCGATCGCATTCTCGAGACCTCTCCATTGGTTCGCCAGGAGCAGTTCCGCGGCCGCCCTCCCCGTATACCGACGCCCCTGGAAAATAATCCAGGAATAAATGTTTTCCGCAGTCTCGGGAGAAACGGCATTGATCGTAACGGTGAGGCTCCGCACGCCCGATGCGATAAGCTGTTCCAGCCGGTACGGCAGGAGAAGGCCGTTCGTCGAAACACAGAGCGTCAGATCGGGGTACTCCCAGTTGATGTGCCTGAGCACAACATAGGTAGGCGCATTGACGAGCGGATCACCCGGACCCGCGATCCCGACGACGCTCAGTCGGTCGCTCCTCTCAATGAGCGCCCTGGTCCGCTCGACCGCTTCGTCGGGCTTCAGGACCCGACTCGTGATCCCCGGCCGGGACTCGTTGGCGCAGTCGAATTTCCTCACGCAGTAGCGGCATTGGATATTGCAGGCCGGCGCTACCGGTAAATGGGCCCTACCGAAACGGTGATGGGCCCCTTCGGAAAAGCAGGGATGCACCTTCATGATCTCTTTACAGACACGTGCGGTCGCGCTCATGGTTTCCTCCTTGTGCCGACATGTAATACCTTGAGCTAAAGCAATATCGTTGCCATGAGGGAAACCGCAGAGAATGAACGGGTTACAGGTCGGAACGGCACTCTGAGAAAGGGAGAAATGAGGCACCTGCACAGATT
The DNA here is from genome assembly GCA_050257255.1 of Betaproteobacteria bacterium. Taxonomy (GTDB): domain Bacteria; phylum Nitrospirota; class UBA9217; order UBA9217; family UBA9217; genus JAJYKN01. The sequence continues at coordinate 1,488 of JBLMWN010000105.1, forward strand.
ATGGGCAAGCTGAATAGACCCTGGTATGTTTTTTCGTCGGCTCGCAATGACTGCAAACTGACTTTGCGACGGACGGTAAGGAGGCATCAAGAATGAAGGGTCGCAGCAGGAGAGAGCAATCGGTCGCGTGGTTATTTCTGCGGCTTCTTCTTGCTCGCCGGTTCCACGGGATAACCGTGATTCCGCCAGGCGTGAAAGCCGCCGGCGAGCGGCCGGACGCGCGTGATTCCCCGCTGCCGCAAGCGTATCGCCACCCGGGCGCTCGATGCCTCGTTTGGTCACGTGCAATAGACGACGATCTCGCGGTCGGTCGGAACATTCGGTTGGCCCTCTATTTGTTCGAAGGGGACGCGCAAAGCACCGGGAATGATTGCGGGGTCGGCCTCGAAATCGAGGGAGTGGCGGACATCGATGACCATGACGTCTTCGCCGGCGTCCAGTTTTCTTTTCAATTCTTCCGGAGTGATGCGCGCAACAGAGAGCTGCCGTAAAAAACGCCGGCGCATTGCATATTTACTGAGAATATAAATCGACAGCGCTCCGACCACGAGGACCAGGAGCGTTCTGCCCAATCCCAGGGCGTATGCCAGCACGCGATCAAGCTCTTCGCTGAACAGGTAGCCGAACAAAACATAGGCGCCGGCCCAGAGGAGTATACCCATGCCGTCGAAGAGCAAGAATCGCGAGACGCGCATGCCAGTGATACCGGCCAGCGGTGTGGAGACGGCGCTGAGCCCGGGGATAAATTTCGTGATAAGGAGGGCACGTGCACCGAAGCGCGCAAAGATATTTTCCGTTTTCCGCACGCAGGAGTCAGGTTCGAGGGAAATCTTGCAAAGAAAGGACAGCACCTTCCCTCCGTGCCGCCGGCCCATGAAATACCAGAAGATGTCTCCCAGAAACGCCGCGCAGACCCCGATGCCGATGCCGAAAAACAGGTTCATCTGCCCGGCGCCGGCCAGTGCCCCGACCGTTATGAGCAGCGGGACACTCGGTATGGGAAGCCCCAGTGTTTCCGCGAGGACCCAGAAAAACAGCACAGTGTTCCCGTGCTGGATCAAGAATGGGATGATGTTAGCCACAGTAGTTTTTCGAGACGATGATTTTATTTGAAGATATCAGAACTGGGGGGAAGAGTCAAACGTAGTGGGATTTTGGGAGATGGTTCAAGGTAGAGGGCATGAAGCAGCGCGCATAGGGCGAAAATAGCGCGAAAGACGTTTGAAATTTAACGGTAACAAGCAATAATGCATGATTCATGAGACGGAAACGGTCCATTTGCGGATTTGAGAGGCAGGGGCAACCTATTTCGTGCAGATTGCAAAATGTGGGAATGAATACCAGGGGCTATAACCCCGTTTGCCGGACCTGGTGGCATCCGGACAGGTTTCATCACGCTGCTTGCGGCACCGCGCTCTTCCACGCCGGGGCGATCTCCCTGACGAAATCGTCAA
>JBLMWN010000106.1:0-32099 GCA_050257255.1 Betaproteobacteria bacterium
GTACGGGATGCGCAACCATCGCTAACAACGGTATCTATTACTCCTGCAGCAAATTGACCACTGGATCAGCATGCGCGGGGGCAGCGGCTCCCCTTGCCAGCCAGGTCCAGAATCCGGTGGCGCTTCTCCCCACAGATTTTAATAACGGCATACTCGTGCGGCTCCCGAGCGTCCCTCCGGACGGCTTACCTTTAGTCGGCGGCATCCTTGTGCTGGGGATCGGCACCCAGCCCAACAATATGCCTCCTACCGGTGTAACGACGTATAACACGGATCAGTTTTCCGGGGATATTGTCACGATTTTTAACGGCACCAACTACAGCAGTATCATAGACAGCGGCTCGAACGGAATCTTCTTCACGCCCCCCGCGGGAGTCCTGATTCGAAGCTGTGCTGATCCCAGTTGGTTCTGCCCCTTGTCCATAATGACCCTTTCCGCAACGAATAAAGGGGCCAGCGGATCGCCAAGCGGCGATGTTTCTTTCCAAATAGGTAACTTTACCAATCTTACAAATTCGACCAACAAGGTATTTTCGGATATCGGCGGGCCTGCACCGGACCTGTTCGATTGGGGGCTCCCGTTCTACTTCGGGCGTAGCGTCTTTGTGGGGATTGATAACATGTCATCCAGCGTGGGCACCGGTCCCTACTTCGCTTACTGAGACTGAACATTGGTTGTCCATATGTGTGACAGCCAATCCGGAATAAGACTTGCTCATGCACGACCACATAAAAAAATATACCGAGAAACTCCTCCGAGACCGGACTGCGGTGCCGGAGAGCATCCGTTTCTACCGTCTCGACGACGTGGTGACCGCGAATCAACGGGACGACTGGCTGCCGGTATTTACCGAGGTATTCAACGGCTTGAACGTGACAGCCCTGCTGTTCGCGAAGCTTACTCTCCCTTTTGCCGACCTGCTTATTGAACGGTCAGGTCCGAAAGCCGACAGGCTTGTGCCGAACGACAGCGAGACAAGGGTCTTCTTGCACGACATTCCTTTTATACGAACGACCGAATGGGCCGGCAGGCCGAAGTCGGAACTCACGGACAAGATCATCGGCTGTCTCAAAGAGCGGAAGGCTGCAGTGATCCAGGGGCTCGGCGTCGTTGCAACGGGCGGGGTGACCGTCGAGCAGGCCTACATAGGGTTCTCGACTATTTTTCATACCACCTTCGTGAAATACCTTCTCGATCTCTTGACCGAAGGGTTCATGCTGACCGATGAGCAGCGGCATTTAGATGAATTCAGGAAATCATGGCTCAGACAGCCGGGCCTGGATGATCTCACATTCACCCCCGGGCCGCTTGAAAAAACAACAGAGGGAGAAGGGTATGGCGCAGAGCGTAAGATAATTTATGATGAAATGTGCCGGGTAGGCCGCTATACCGTCGAGAAGGGCTATGTCGATTCCTTCTTCGGGAACATCAGCTACTTCGACGGCAAGACGATTTACATCAGTCAGACGACCTCTTCACTCGATGAACTTGAAGGCCATATCGATCCGGTTCCGATGGATGAGTCATCGACCGCCGGGCTTTCGGCATCATCGGAGCTTCCCGCGCACCGGGGAATTTACCTTGCATCGAAAAACCATGCCGTTCTGCACGGCCATCCCAAGTTCAGCGTGATCATGTCGATGTATTGCGAAGAGGAAGACTGCGAGATCGAGGACTGCAGCCGGTTCTGCAACCGCGCGCGCTTTGCCTGCGGCGTGCCCATCGTTGCGGGCGAGACCGGCGCGGGCGGGTTGGCAAGGTCCGTCCCTCGTGCCATCAAAGACAAAGGTGTCTGCATCGTCTACGGCCACGGCATATTCGCTGCAGGCGAAAAAGACTTTCGAGACGCCTTCATGAAGATGGCGGACGTGGAGGATCGCTGCAGGGAAGAGTATTTTGAGCTCCTCAAGACAAAGAACAGTATCTGACGAGATGCGAGGAAAGGGGCGAAGAGGGAACATATAACTTCACCTTGGGTTAGTATGCTGCCCCCTTCGCTGTTTTTCCTTTTCCTTGTAAAGCCTTCACGCCGCTTTGGGCTTTGATTCCCGCGCTATATTGAACTCAAAGGTATAGACCCTGAAATCGCCTTCCGGGAACGCCTTCTTGATCCTGTTGATGAACTCGTCAAAGACCACTTTTTCATACTGCTGGACATCGTAGTCTCTCGTGCGCTCGGTAACTCCCTGAAGATCCATGTCAAGGTAGAAATCCATGTCCGGTGAAATGCGTAACCGCATACCGCTCACCTCCTTGTGCAACCGGAGTCACGCGAGATCCGGCTGACAGTTTCTCTCACTAATCATATTATACCGCTTCCGTTCACCGGAAAAAATTCAGGCCCTTCATGCCGGGTTACGGTTTGATCGTGAGATAGACCGAACCTCCGTCCCGGTAGATGAGCAGGAGCACGGTGTCCTTTTCGCCGATCTTGGAAACCGCCTGATCAAACTCTTGCGCGCTCTGGATCGGCTGCCGGTTCACTTCCTGGATCACGTCGTTCGCCTGCAGAATGCCCTGCGCCGGGCTGTCCGAACCGACAGCGGTGATGACAACGCCGTTCAGCTGATCCGGCAGATTCAGCTTGTCCCGCAGTCCCGGGGTCAACTCCTGGACCGTAACACCCTTCAGAACATTATTGTATTCAGTCTTCTTGACGACCCTTGTCTCCTTGAACTCGCCAAGCGTCATCGTAATGGCCTGCTCTTTGCCTTCCCGGATGATCTTGGCCTCGATCTTTGTCCCCGGAGCCGTTGCTGAGACCATGTTCCGGAGGACCGTTGAATCAGTGACCTTCTTGCCGGCCAGTTCGACGATGAGGTCGCCCCGCTTGAGGCCTGCTTTGTCTGCAGGACTGCCTTTTTCGACGCCCGCAATCAAGGCGCCTTCCGTTTCCTTGATTCCCAGCGATTTCGCAAGTTCGGGAGTAAGGTTCTGGATGCTCACGCCCATCCATCCGCGGATCACCTTGCCGTGCTTGATGATGCTGTCCATCACGGTTTTGGCCATGTCCGACGGGATGGCAAAGCCGATGCCCATGTAGCCGCCGCTGGTCGAGAAGATCGCCGTATTGATGCCCACAAGTTCACCGTTGGTGTTTACCAGGGCGCCGCCCGAGTTGCCGGGGTTGATGGGTGCGTCGGTCTGGATGAAATCCTCTAAATCGGCAAGGCCGATGTTCGAGCGTCCGACGGCGCTCACGATTCCCATGGTGATGGTCTGGTTCAGGCCGAAGGGATTGCCGATGGCCAGCACGATGTCGCCGGTCTTCAGCTTGCCTGAGTCGCCGAACTTGATGGTCGGCAGGCCCTTGGCATTGATCTTGATGACGGCGAGGTCCGTTCTCGGGTCGGTGCCTACCACCTTGCCTTTGAATTCCTTTTTATCGTAGAGGATCACCTTGATCTCCTCCGCCCCCTTCACCACGTGGTTGTTCGTGAGGATATAGCCGTTTTCAGACACGATGACGCCGGAACCGAGGGCAGATGATTTGTATTTCCGTTTCTGGCCGTGTTCGAACTGATCGCCGAAGAAGCGTCTGAAAAAGGGATCATTGAACATGTCGCCGAAGGGGCTTTCTTCCATGGTCACTGTCGACGTTGTGGATATGTTTACGACTGCCGGCCGGGCGACATCTGCTACCTCGGCCAGGGCATCGCTCAGTTTGCCGAGCAGTTGTGCGGATTCCCGTGATACCGCCTTGTCTTTGGCAGAAGCGATGCCGGCTGCAGATAGGCCGATTGCCAGTAAGAACGTCAGTATCAGTGCGAGAAACCCGTTAAATGTCACTTCCTGCTTCCTATGAACATTCAGAATCTTCATTGATGGCCTCCCTGAAATAAGAAAAACTGGATTTGTACTGCATAGCTTCATCCTCAAGATCCTTCAGCTTCGTCAAGCCGGAGGGAAACTGTTATTTTGACACCAAAGAATCTGAAAAGATTATTTTTTGCGGAGACGAAACACATATCTCATGTACAACTATACTACGATTATACTATGATTTTTTAACAGGTGGGAAGAATGGAGAATTATTCATTATACTTTGGTCGTCAGTTCGAGCCGAGCGCTGTCGAGGAAGAGGAGAGATCCTTCGACGCTCCGGAGTCGGAATACGTCCTTCACTGCTTCACAGTAGATCTGAATTTGCGGGCGGTAGTGATCGCGCCAAGCCTTGAGAGCCTCTTCATCTTCAATAAGAATGGCCTTGAAGTCGATGACGTATCCTTTGTCGTCCATGATGATCAGCCGGTCGATGATGCCGCTCACGAGCGCGTTTCCTCTCTTGTACAGAAAGGGAAGCTCCGCATAGGCGTTCCCCCCGCGCCCGAATATCCACGCGAGTTCCTTATCCGTTAGGACCCTCGTCAGGACCGATTCCGCGTCATTGATGAATTGATGAAGGGATTCTTTTTCCAGAGACAGGATATCGGGATATCCAGCAGTGATCAGCCCGAGATCGTATGAACCGGTTTTCGTATATTCTTCGAGGCAGCGGTGAAGCACGCTCCCGCGGGTGAGGGGAGAGACGACGGAAGTCTGGAGCGGTAAGAGTTCAAGCGCCGCTTCTCTATCGTGGTCAATAAAATCAGTCGCCCTCTTCCATTCCGGCGTTTTTGAAGGCGGGATCGGGGAGAGGTTGATGATGATCTGTTGCACATCTATCTGTTTTTCCGGACTCTGTTCAAGTTTCTCCTGATCCCCTTTATTACCTCGGGGGAGGGGGGATTGTTTCTGGGGGCCGCCTGCTTCTGTCGAAACGCCGGGGTCGGAGTACACGCGAATCCCGGGTGGCGACTCAATCGACGCATCGAACAGCGGCTTCGGCGCTGCCGCATGCAGGTAATCCAGCCAGGTATTCTGTTTTAAAGGTTTCTTGCCGTCTTTCAGCGTGCCGATCATTACCAGATGGTCGCGGGCGCGCGTCATGGCCACGTACAAAAGCCGCTGGTGTTCCCGTCTGAGCTCTTCCTTTTCCTTCTCCCACATCTCGGCGTAGAGCGGGGTTACGGCGTCTTTAACCGCCATGCGGACGCCGCCGTCTCCTTCGACAATGACGAGGGGGCCGCTCGTGGTTGATTTGGGCTGCTGGTTCATTCCCGGCAGGAGCACGATCGGAAATTCCAGGCCTTTGGCCTTGTGCACGGTCATGATGCTTACTGCGCCCTGGAACCCGGGCAGGTTCATGTCCGCCGTGGCTTCGCGCTGTTCTGCCTCGCGGATGTTCCTGACCCATTCCACGAAATCCTGAAGCGTTGTGTAACCTCGTCGGTCGAATTCCCGCGCCGTGTCCAGCAGTTTGTCGATATTGAAGATCGCCTGCGGGTTGCGCCTGCCGAAGCGGACGAAGGCGCCGGTCTCTTCGACGATTCGATGAATGAGTCCGGCGAGCGGGACGAGTCCGGCAAGGTTCATCCAGGTACGCAGGAGTTCCCACTCACGCGGTCTCCGGTTTCGAACGGCGTTGATCATGTCCCCGCCGTCTTTCCTGAGGTCAAAGACGTCCTGGTCTGTGAAGCCGAAGAGCGGTGATTTAAGCGCTGCTGCGAGTGCGAACTTGTCGTCACGATTCCAAAGGAAGAAGAGGACATTTATCAAGGCTTGTATTTCGTCCTCTTCATAGAACCCGATGCCGCCGACCACACGGAAGGGCATGCCCTCCGTCTGGAGCGCCGCTTCGTACTCTTTGAGCTTTGCGCGGGACTGGATCAGGATGGCGCAGTCGCCGTATCCGGCCGGCCGGGTTTGCCAACCTTCTTCCTGGCCATTTTGTAATCTTCCCGCGCCCCTCTTTATCAAAGGAGGAATATTATTAGTTCCTTGCGAAAAGAGGTCGAGCTGGAGTGGTTTGTCACTTCCCCCTTTGGGAAAAGGGGATCGAGAGGGATATGCATTCGGCGTCCGTTCATAGACCGTTGTCCCGCGTTCGATAAGTGATTTCAACTCCCGCGCGAGAATCTTCGCTTCGGTCGGTTCTGCGGACGTTTCATCCGCTGTTCCCGGCGTAAGTTCGATAAGTCTCACGGTCCCTTTGTGGTCTATACGGTCTGCTTCCGAGTGTTGATAGACATCTCCCCAGAGATTGAAGAATACCTGATTTACCGTATTGATGATCTGCGGAGTGGATCGGAAGTTCTTATGGAGCGTCAGGATCTCACGAGCTGCAGGGGGGAGGAACTTTTCCATCTTCTCCCGGGCATCTTCGATCAGACGGTAGTTTGCCTCGCGGAAGCGGTAGATGGACTGCTTCTCGTCGCCGACCACGAAGAGCGTAGGGGACATGAGCTTGTCAGCTCCAAGGCCTGCGAAGATCTCTTCGGTCAGCTTGTTCAGGATAGCCCATTGCATGTCGCTCGTATCCTGGAACTCGTCTACGAGGAAATGGAGAATCCTCCGGTCGAGCCAGTAGAGGATGTCCGGAGATTCCACGCCCTGCAGCAGGCCGTAGGCGTGGATCTCGAGATCGTCGAAGTCCAGCAGGCCTTCTCGGAGTTTCGAGTTCTGATAGTTCTCTTCAGCCCGCTGGAACAGCCGGATCAGGCCGGTTGCCTCATAACACGCCTGCGCACGACGATACCCTGAAAGGAACCGGGACAGGACATCTTGAACTTGCGCATAGAGCTTTTCATAGACGGCGTAGCGAGAGGACCGGTTTGCCCGAAATGTGGTCCTGGGAATAGGGGGTCTTTGGCGGGGCTCGGCCTTTTGTGTGAAATAAAGCGGTATGAGCGATTCCGCAATCCGGTACGCCGCATGGATATCCTTTGCCTCGGAGAGCGCGAGGTGTCCCGATCCGTTACACTCTTCATAAAAATCACCCTGAGACCTGAGGAAGAGTTCCATCTGCATGAACAGGGCGCGCCATTCAGGGCTTTGAGCAAGTGATTGTATTTCCGACTCCAATACGGCGACCCCCATGCCGGAACGGACTGCCCGAAGGAGACCTTCTGCTCCACCGGCATCGATCTCCATGCGCTTGAGCCTGCTCCTGATCGTGAGTAAAAACGCGACTGTCGCGATAAGGTCGTCGGCAGTAAATTTCCTCAGCGGCCCCATGATTTCCTGGTCCCGGTCGGATTCTTCCAGAGCGTCTTCGATGGCCTTTTGAATTTTGTATGCCTGGTCCCGTGCGTCAAACACGCCGAAGTCCGGCGGAAGCCCCGCCTGGAGCGGATAGCGCTTGAGCAGGTTCATGCAGAAGGAATGGATCGTCGAGATGCGGAGGTCCTGCTTGCCGCGGATGATCTTCTTGAGCATGGTCTCGGGCAGGTCGTGCATTACACGTTCTTTGATCTCCGCCGCAGCCTTGTCCGTGAAGGTGATCGCCACGGCCTGATCGATGTTGAGCCCGCGGTTGTCGAGCACGTCGAGCAAGGCGAGGTAGCGGTCCTTGAGCGCGCGAGTCTTGCCGGAGCCGGCGGAGGCGGACAGGTGGACCGACTTGCCAGTGTCGGCGGCTCTCTCCGTAGTCCGGTTTTTAGGGTCGGTGCTCATGACATTCCTTTTTTGATGGAAGGGGTGCGAAACCCGCCTCTATGATGATTCATTTTCACACATCATCTCATTCGGACAGTACCTGCACTTTTTCTCATCCTGCGGCGTGGAGGTGAAATCCCCTGCCAGGATGCCTTCGACTGCTTTACGAGCCTTGTCCATGCTCTGTTTTAATATCGTCTCGAATTCCTGAGCGCTCTTGGGGCTTGCCTTCGGTTTGGACGAAGGATGGTCATTGCGTGCATCTTTATTGAAGAGCACGACGTCGCGCGCTTCGGCGCCGGTCTTACCCGCGAGATCATAATAGGCGAGTCCGACAGGTTTCTTAAGGCGGAGGCCATTGCCTTTCAGCGCTGATTGCGCCATGACCGCATAGACCGGGAGTTGGAAGATTTCCTGGTCAACATTCATTTTCGGCAGGGGATACGCGCCGGTCTTGTAATCCACGACGATGAAATTGCCGTCAGCGTCCACATCAATGCGGTCGATCTTTGCCGAGAGATCAATTTCCGCGCCATTCGAAAGAATAAGCCGATATCTCTCGATCTTCTGCTCCAGATATGCCGGGCGCATTCCCTGTTTCCAAAATTTTTCCTCCGCATCGAGGAACCGTTCCGCCATGACGGCGAGGAAAAGTTCCTTTTCGCGCCGGTTGCGGAAGGTATCGGCTTCCTGATCAAACGAGGAGTCCGCAAGACTTCTGAGAAGCGAACGGGCATCGGCCCTGCTGTCCTTGGTGACTGCCCTGTTCCAGGAAAGGTAGAAGTTGCGTAGGATCGCATGGACCTTGCTGCCGCGGGCCATAGGCGAGATGTCCTCGGTTACTTCTTCGAGCGGCTCGATCCCGAGCACATGTTTGACATAATAATCATAGGGGCAGGAGATATAATTGTCCAATTCCGTGACCGAGAATTCAGCCTTCCGCAGCGACGCGGTTGCCGGGGTTGCTCCCGCTGGTTGATAGTTGATCGCCCTTCTTATACCGGACAGCCCTTCGATATTCGAGTTCAGAAGCCCGTCCAATCCCTTGATGTCTCCCGCAAGGCTGATCGCCTTGGCCAGCTCTGGAATGCTGCAGCTCTCTTCAATATGCAGGCTGAACTGGATGCCCGATATCTTCTCAATACCGCGATTCAATAAGCCGGCCGTTTTGAGCGGCGTGAGCTCTTCGAGAAAAGGCGACGGTACGACGGGCCGATCTCCTTCGTTCTCAGGATAGGTCAGCGTCACCTTTGGCGCCGAGAGAAGAAGACGGTAGAAGTGGTATGCCGCGGTCATGCGCGCCCGCTCAAGGGTGCGTACGCCGAGGACCTCGAGGGTCTCCTCGGGAAGGAAGATATTCTGCGGCAAGCGCTGGGGAAACTTGCCGTCGACAAGACCGCCTAAATAGATCTCATTCCACACACGGCCGGTGCTTTCTCCGAGACCCAGGATCTGGACCCCGCCTTCATCTTCCGGAGGCACCTGGAACCGAGTGTGCATGAAGGTCTTCCTGAGCAGGAAAAGCCATTCACTGAACGTGTACCGGTATTCCGGAAAAAGTTTTCCCGCACGGCTCAGGGATGTGAGGGTGTTGTTCATCTTGGTATAAGCCTGGAGATTGATGTTCAGAGGCCCTTTGATTGCTGCAACCCGTGCGCCCAAGCCCGACCAGGCAATGAGATCCTTCAGACGCTCCATCCAGAGGCCAAGCGGGGCTGCATCCTGAAGAGAAAAAGGTCCAAGTGCCTTGAAAAGGTCGTTCAGCGGCTCCGAGAGAATGTCTTTATCGTTTTCTTCACGGATATGATGCTTAAGCGCAGCGAGCAGCTTCTGTTTACCGCCGGGAATACGTTTGTTCCGCATGAGCCGGTCGAGCGCCGGCGCGAGGGACGGGTGTTCGCCGAATTTGAGGAACGGCAGGCTGAAGATCCGCATCAGGGAAGGGCCTGAAAAATCCTCCTGACAGGCGCGCAGCAGCGAGATTACAGCAGTCGTGACCGGGGAGGTCCCAAGCTGTCTGCCGAGCGCCCGGTTGTAAGGAATGCCGTAATCAATGAAGATCTCTTCAATGAGCGGGCCGTACTCGTCGAGTGCGGGAAAGGTCACGAGGATAGTATCAGGTGCGCTTCCGCTCCGGAGGGACCTCTTGACCAGACCCGCTATGAAGGATGCCTCCTCGCGGGTATTGACCGCAGAGAGCAGGTTGATCTCCTTTGAAAAGGATGCGGGATTCGGCGCACTTTTTGCGGCCTCGGCAAAGGGCTTGTCCGAGAACAACGTCTCGCTCAAAAAGCGGTCTTCCGGGCTCAGGGTCGCTGAAGCCGCACCGGGAGATATCCCGAGGCCGCCGAGAAACTCCCTGATGAGCCGGAGCGGATGATAGTCTTTCGCTTGCTTGATGCTTTCCGCTGAAGGAGCTTCGACGAGGAGTGTGCAGTTTTTATGCGCCGCGATCCTTCTGAGAATTCCGGCTTGGAGCTCATTCGCATCATGGATGCCGTCGATGATGATGCGCGAGTACTTCGCGATCCAGGAAGGATCGAAGCGTTCAGCGAGAAGAGCAAGAGTGCCGCCGGGGTCAAGAAGGCCTTTTTCGGCAAGCATTCGCTCGTACCGTCCGTAAACATCGACGAGCAGCCTGACCTGTGCCTTGGCCAGGAAATCGTTTTCAGCCATCACAGCAGAGAGCCTCTGCGAAGTGATCCCTGCTGACGACAGCTGTTCAATCATGTCAGCAGCAGAAGCGGAGAGGGAAGGGGCCAGAATATCCTGATTTTTGCTGAAGGCGTATGCGCCGGAGATGAGTTCCTTAACGATCCCTTCGAGCAGCACGAGCCGGTTGTTCTCATCCATGAGCAGCGGTCCGCCAATATGCGAATAGAGATGGTGAAAGTACTGGTGAAGGGTCTGAACCTCGGGCTGGACCATTGCAGAACTTCCATAAAGCCTCAGAAGGGTGTCGAGGAAGATTCTTCCATAAGCCCTTTTCATCCGGGTTGAGGGCACGAGAATTAAAACATCGTTATAGATGAACGGCGGTCCCGGATGCGAAGAGAGAACCTCTTCAACAACATGTGTTTTTTCACTCCATGCCGCATTTCCGTATGGCAGAACTATCGATTTCATTGCGTGATGATTATGCCATAAGTAAAAATTATTGACAACGATTAGTGCATAGTTTATTATTACAAACAGTTGTTATATGCAATTCAAAATCACGACAGATAAATGCACCGGATGCGGGACGTGCAAGGACATCTGCCCCACCGAAGCGATCATAATTGAAAACGGTAAAGCAGAAATCACCTTGGAGTGCATCGACTGCGGAGCGTGCCCACGTGCCTGCCCCGAGGGCGCGATCAAGACCCAGGTGTCGTCCGCACTGGTATCAACAGTAAAATAATTTTGAGGAGGCTGGCATGGCGGAAGCGGTTACGAGCGCAACATGGGAACAGGAAGTGCTGAAAGCGTCAGGTCTTGTCCTGGTGGACTTCTGGGCGGTCTGGTGCGGGCCCTGCAGGATGGTAGCTCCGATTGTAGAGGAGATCTCGAAGGAATACGAAGGAAAAATCAAAGTCCTCAAACTTAATACGGACGAGAACCCCGATGTGGCCGGAAAATACCGCATTATGGGCATTCCAACCCTGATGTTCTTCAAGGGCGGGCAGACCGTCGACCAGGTGGTCGGGGCCGTTCCGAAGGCGCAGCTCAAGACAAAAGTTGATGCGCTGCTCGCGAAATAAGAAGTGACGCCCTTCAGCATGCTTCGGGCTCAGCTTTTCGCCAGGTGTTAATTCAATTGCTGCCCGCCTCAGGCGGGCAGTTTTCATTTTTGTTCTGCGCAGCACAAGGAGATCGGTTCAATGTTCAAAAGATTTTTTGCAGTATCCGTTCTGATTATCGCGACCCTGTTCGCCTGTACCGAAAAGAGCGCCCAGTCAGGCGGCGCCGTCGCCTCCGATTTCACCCTGCAGGACCTGAACGGGAAAAACGTTAAGCTCTCTGACTATAAGGGGAAGGTGGTCCTTCTCGATTTCTGGGCGACCTGGTGCCCCCCGTGCCGCGCGTCGATTCCTGCCATCGAGAAGATCCATAAGATGTATAAGGACAAGGGGCTGGTGGTGCTCGCTGTCTCGCTCGATGACGGCGGCTGGGATTCTGTGAAATCTTTTATCACCGAGTATGGCATTACGTACACCGTGCTCAAAGGCACTGAAGATGTGGCCGTGAATTATATGGTTCGCACGATCCCGATGCTGCTTGTCCTCGACAAGCAAGGCCGGATCTCAAAACGGTATCTCGGGTTTGGAGATGAAGAAGACCTGGAGAACGACATCAAGGCCGTCCTGTAGCGGTTTGCACTTCCGGTTTTTGGGTGACTCCGAAACAGGCATCAGATTCTCGGTGAATTGAAACAATCCTCCCTTTCTGACAGGACCGCGAAAGCGTTTGATACCGCTGGATGTTCTTATTCTGTTTTCGTGGTTGACATCATCTATGCCTGCCGCTATAATGTTTTTCTAAAGCGGGCGTAGCTCAGCTGGTAGAGTACAAGCTTCCCAAGCTTGGGGTCGCGGGTTCGAAACCCGTCGCCCGCTCCAATTTTCGGTTTTTAATCCGTGAGTTTATCTCACGGATTTTTTGTTTGTCCAAGAGTTGTCCGAGTCCATCCACCATCCAAGCCCTCTGCCGTATCTTTCTCTTTCTCCGTCCTGATGCCGTGTACGGCCCTCCCGCGTTCGAGGATTTCACCAACGACAACGTACGAGACCGAAAGATTAAGCAGGTCTCATGTTCTCGCAGTTGGCAACCTGGGAGCACGTGTCATCAGGCGTATACGTGATCTCGCCGCGTCGTTCTAGTACGAGCATATGGGGCAGGATATGCAGGATATCTGGTAAGAGCATTAAACATGTCATCAATGTGAGTGATCGGTGCGGATTTTGCCCAGTCCAGGACGTCGAAGAAGGGATGAATAGCTTATCTACATTTCGTTTGACTTCGCGTAGGCGAGAGGATGCCCGGGCCGTTGGTCATGACAATTTAAAATTTCCCCCCTTACACAAACGCTGATGAACGTCATCCCTTATCCATGATAAATACAAAATGCTATGCTCTATATTAGAGCTGCCTATGAAAAACTTTATTTACTTACTCGCTGCGCTTGCACTTTTCGCATGTGGACAAGACAATCAAGCGCCCCCCGTAGTAGACCTCTCAAATACTACTATAGTGTGGGAAGGTAATATTCAAGAAAATTCGGATTTCATGGTCACCTATAATGATGTAAAGCAATGCCTCGAATCTTTTGGCTTAGTGAATAATGCCGTGCCGCCTTATGTGGTTCTCACTGAGAAATTTAAAACATTTATCTGCGACGGGCAGGTGGTCACCGGCTGTGCTTTATTCAACACAAATACCATCTATGTGCCAGAACAAGCCACATGGGGCACACAATATATCTTTAAACATGAGCTGGTCCATATAATTTCTCATCTCGGTAATGATGCCCATAACACGAAACCTTGTGTCATCTGCTCCGAAATGTAAGTATACTATACATTATGATTCCTGATTCATGTCTGGCCGTCCTGCTTTGCACTTAGCTGCAACAGGTTGCACCCCTGCTGTTGACATGGTCAACGGCAGGGGATCATTCGCTGAATTTCACATGAACCCTGCGGTGGCACGGCAGAATGTTCCTGTGTATAGCATTCGGGTGGACCGTCTGCATCGGCAACAGTTACTGATCGGGCGGCTACGAATAAAATCGTTCAAAAACTGTAATGCTAAAAGCCTACAGTAAACATCGTCCTATTCGTAGATTTACCATATGGTATAATTCATTTATACGACTATCCATCTCTCACAATTTAACAACTAAAATATATATTCAGTTCCCGTTTGAAGAATACAATAACGCTTGAATGCTCAAGTAAGTCATCGGACGGGGCTGAAGCAATATAACATCACCAAGTTTATATCAAATATAACTAAATATCTTTATAGCTAAAGACAGAACGTTGCAAGAGGATTATGATTTTGTTTTCTCTGGAACGCGCGGTTGGGATTGTGACCGGAAGCGCACAAAGGAGGATTGAATGGCTATTTCACGGAGAGGTTTTATCAAGATTTGCGCCCTGGGCGCCGGGGCCGCGGCAGGATCGCACTTTTTCCGCCTGGCCGATGCGATCCCGGGCATGGAGCAGCAGGAGGGCACCGGCGTGCTTGAATACGTGCGGTCCACCTGTTCGCCGAACTGCACCGGAGCCTGCGGATTTAATGCCATGGTCTACAAGGGCAGGATCCAATCCCTGGTCCAGGCAGCCGACTACCCCGAGGCGGAGTACAATCCGAGAGGATGTCTCCGGGGGCAGTCCTCGCTCAACCTCATCTACGGCCCGGATCGGCTCAAACAGCCGCTCGTCAGGGTCGGCAAGCGGGGCGAGGGAAAGTTCAAGGCCGTGAGCTGGGACGAGGCCCTTGACTACGTCTCGGACAAGCTCGCCGGGATCACGCAGAAATACGGGCCCGAGTCCGTGGTGGGTAATATCCAGGTGCCGGGCACGGGCTACGTGCACAAAGGTGCGCTTATGCGCCTCGCTTCCATGAATGAATGGAGCATCATCCACGCCTATACGATGAACGGCGACCTGCCGGCGTTCTGGCCCATGACCTTCGGCGTCCAGACCGAGGAGCTGGAATCTCTGGAGTGGACCAATTCGAAATACACGATGATCCTGGGCTCCAATGTGATGGTCACGCGCGTGCCCGACGCAAAGTTCCTGAACATCAGCAGGGAGAACGGCAATAAGGTTGTCGTGGTCGATCCGAATTACAGCCCTACGGCAGCCAAGGCCGATGAATGGATCCAGATTAATCCCTCCTCCGACGCCGCTTTTGCCATGGGCATCGTGAGCGTTATCGTGAACGAAAAGCTCTATGACGAAGAATTCATCAAGACCAACACCGACATGCCCCTCCTGGTCCGGCTCGACAACAACAAAAAGCTCCTTGCAGCCGACGTGGCTTCCCTGTCCGGCCGGGCGAAGGAGCGTAAGAAAAAGATCCCCGAATACCGCGACCTGTACGTTGTGTATAACATGAATACCAAAGGCTATGCCATCCCCGATCCCGAAAACCTGAAGCGGGACTTCGATCCCGCGCTCGAAGGGGAGTTCGAGGTTTATCTCACCGGCGGGAAGAGGGTGAAGGTGAAGCCGGTGTTCCAACTCCTTACGGAATACGTGAACGCCCATTATACGCCGGAAATGGCGGCCCGCATCATCGCTCCTGAAGAGTCCCGGATCACGGAATATACAGATATGATCAAAAGGATCGCCCGTGAAATGGCCACGCACAAGCCGCTCCATATCGTCTACGGCGCGAGCAACTACCAGTGGTACCACGGTGACCTGAAGGGCAGGGCGCTTTCACTCATCGTCACCCTGACCGGAAACCTCGGCAAGTCCGGGGCGGGCATCTCGACTTACGCGGGACAGTATCGCGTCCGCTGGCCCCTGGGCGCCTGGTGGGCCTTCAAGGGCAAGATGAACAAGTGGACGAACTACCTGCTCTGGATGAACGACGAGTACCGCAACGGCGAGGAGTTCAAGAAATACGGCAAGGATATCCCGTATCCCAAGAACGGGATCAAGGCCTTCATCTACGGCTGGGGGAACCCCTTCGACCAGCACAACATGGCGAACCGGATGCGCGAGAAGGCCACAAGCGGAGAGCTCGAACTGATCGTGACAACCGATTTCCAGATGAGCACATCCTGCCTCTGGTCCGATGTGGTGCTTCCCGGCGTTGCGTGGTACGAGAAGTACGAGCTCACGGCAACGATCCCCCATCCCTACATCCAACTGCAGCAGCCCGCCATCGAGCCCCTGTTCCAGTGCATGCCCGAACTCTGGATCTACAAAGAGATCGCAAAGAGGCTCGCGCACAAGACCGGCAACCAGGAGAACATCAAGAGCATCGCCGAATTCTATCCCGATCCGCAGGTGTACTTGGAGGAAGAAGCTGCGAGAAAGAACGGGACCTGGACGCTCAAGCTCGCACGTCAGCTCACGAACAAGGCCTCGCTCGATGCCGCGGCGCTCATGCTCAAGACCGGCGGACCTACGGTGAAGGACATCACCATTGACATGCTTAAGCAAGGCCCGGTGAGAATGAACCTGGCCACGCCGAACAAGAGGCAGATCATGTTCTACGAGCAGGTACACGATCAGAAGGCGTTCCCGCCCCCGTCCTTCCCTGCGCCTCTCCCGAAGACGGCGCGGTTCGTCAAGAGCGGCAGGATCGAGTTCTACAAGGACGAAGACATCTTCATCGAAACAGGCGAGACGCTGCCCGGGCACAAAGACCCCTTCAAGGACACGGAGAACCGGAAACGGGGGGAGAAGGACAAATACAAGCTCGCCCTGATCACGCGGAACTCTCTTTACCGGGTCCACTCGACGCACAGCAACAATATCAGCCTGCTCGAACTCCAGGACTTCAAGCCGAAGATCTGGCTCAATCCGAAAGCAGCCGCGGAGCGGGGCATCAAGGAAGGCGACCACGTGGAAGCCTTCAACGACCGGGGCAAGGTCCTGGGGTACGCGGTCCTCGACCCCGGCCTGCACCATGCCGTGGCCGTGTTCGAAGAGGGTTGGTGGAGCAAGTATACCTTAGGCACATCCTATAACACACTCACCTATCCGTGGATCAAGGCAGCGCATGTTATCTACTTCACGCCCGGCATTTGGGAGCCCACGACGGCCTGGAACGAGTGCGCCTGCGAAGTGAAAAAGGCCGGGGAGGTAAGCCATGCGTAAACTGGGAATGGTCATTGATCTCAATCGCTGCATCGGGTGCAGGAGCTGTGCCGTAGTCTGCAAGATTCACAACTCGCTTCCGCCGGGGACCTGGTGGCAGCGCGTCGAGACCGTGGGATCGCAGGAACACTTGATCCCTGTCGGCGAATACCCCGATCTGTCCGAAGTTTTTCTGCCGGTGCCGTGCCAGCACTGCGACAACGCGCCCTGCGTCAAGGTCTGCCCGGTGAAAGCCACCTGGCAGCGGGAAGATGGGCTCGTGCTTGTGGACTACGAGCGCTGCATCGGGTGCCGGTACTGCATGACAGCGTGCCCTTACGGGGTCCGGCAGTTCAACTGGCAGGATTCCGAAAAAAGCTTCAAGGAAGGTTTCAAGAAGGCGGGCTTCGAGGAGAACTGGTTCGCGGACAAAGACTATCGTTTCGGCTACCCCCTCGACCATCGGACAAAGGACGGAAGGCTCGTGTTCACGCAGAAGAGACCCAGGGGCGTGGTGGAGAAATGCACGTTCTGCGTCCAGTATGTGGACCAGGGTCTCCTTCCCGCATGCGTTCGCGGGTGCCCGGGCAACGCCAGAACCTTCGGCGACCTGAACGATCCGGACAGCGAAATTTCCAGGATCATCCGCGGTCGGAACGTGTTCAAACTGATGTCTGACCTTGGCACGGAGCCCAAGGTTTTCTATATTCCGCCGGCGCGGAAGGAAGGGAAAGGAGGCATCCACTATGGAAAAAAGGTATAACTCTGTCGTGGCGATCCTTGCCGTACTGGTGGGCGTCGGCGTGGTCGCCTGGATATATCAGCTGAGCACGGGCCTGATCGCGACCGACATGAGAAACGGTTTTTCCTGGGGCTTGTACATCGCGACCTGGGCGTTCTTCGTTGGAACCGCTGCAGGAGGTCTCGTAGTCTCCTCCGCCATCTATCTTTTCGGGGCCAAGCAATTGAAGCCCATCGCCAAGGTGGCATCGCTCACGGCCTTTCTCTTCGCCATGGGTGCGATGATCATCCTGCTTCCGGACATCGGCAGGCCTGACCGGCTCTATTATTTTCTGCTCCATCCGAATTTTAAATCCATGCTGCCCTGGGACGTGATCGTCCTGTCGGGCTACGCCGCGGTATCGGCAATCTACACCTATACGCTGCTCTATCCCGATATCGTGGCCCGGGGAGTCGCAGTGCCGTTCATCGGTGTTGTCGGCAAAAGGAACGTAAGCGAAGCTGAGCTTGCCAGGCTCCGGGAGATATCGGATAAACGCGCAAAGAACCTGGCGCCTGTGGCCCTGCCGCTTGCCATCCTCATCCATACGGTCACCGCCTGGGTGCTCGCGACCCAGATGGCGCGGCCTTGGTGGTACGGCGGCGTGCTGGCCCCCACGTTCATTGCTGCCGCCCTGGCCAGCGGCCCGGCCATCGTGATCCTTGCCTCCCTCGTCGTATACGGGTACAAGGAAAAACTGGAGGGCACCTATGCGCTGCTCGCCAAGGTATCGGCTGTCGCATCGGTCATTATGCTTTTTATCTACTACAATGACTTCGTCGTGCGGCTTTGGTGGAACGCGGGACGTGAGTTCGAGGCATTAAAGCTGGTGTTTACCCGGTATCCCCTGTTCCACGCCACAGAGGTGGTCTTTATCTTGCTGGCAACGATTATCTTCATCAAGTACCCGAAGGACCCGAAAAAGCTGGTCCTGGGGAGCATCTCCGTCGTTGTGGGCGTTTTCGCGCATCGTATCCTGCTCCTGCCGCCTGCCTACAATAATATGCCGCTCAGGCTGCCGGTAATGCTGCACAACGAGACGATGGAGTGGTCCTATCCCATCTCTGTGGGACAGGTGCGAGGCTCTCTCCTCCACCCGCAAAAAATATTCATGTCGTTCTATGACTATTTCCCTTCTTCCGTGGAAATCATAATCACTATTGGCGTTATGGCTCTTCTCGGCCTCGCGTTCCTGGGACTGATGAAGATGCTGCCGATGAGGGAGTCTGAACAATGAACCCCTATCGGTATTTTTCGCTGATTTTTTCCTATCCCACGGAGCAAAACAGAAGAGACCTCGGGAAACTATCACTGGTCGAGGGAGTGGCGGGACTTCGTTCCGCGGAAATCCTCGGCGCCGTCAGCCTGGAGGAGCTTCAGGCGGAGTACACGCGGCTTTTCATTTCCGCCTACCCAAAGCTTATCTGTCCGCCCTATGAGTCATACTATAGAGAGGGGATTGTCTATGGGAATTCCTCGATCGAAGTAGGAGAGTGGTACCAGAAGCGCGGTCTCGACTTCATCTGCGAGGGAGAACCCGCGGACATCGTCAGCGCAGAGCTGGAATTTCTGGCGATCACGAACGACGGCCCGTTTCTCAGGAGAATGAAGAAATGGATCTTCGAGTTTACCGGCAACGTGAAGCAGAACTCAACGATCTATGGCCCCTGCGCCGATGAATTGGAAAAGTTTTTAATGCAACAGGAGGGAACGGAGACGGCCGTTCCGGTCGTATGAAACCAGCGACCGCATGAATGATGGGAGTGAAGCAGGGAAAAAGAAGCCACACCCCGAGACCCCGCATTCAAATCGGTCTCAGCGGGAAGGAAAATCACGTTTCAAGAATACCCGGAATATTTTCCGGTTTGATCCTCGCTGGACGGCGAATATCAGCAGCCTTTAATGTCGCATTGAAGCCCGCCGCAGAGCCACGGAGAAATAGATTGATTGCAGAGAACTTGATCAATGGGAGGAAGATCATGTCCATCGCTCAGAGCGCTGCATCTCGAGTCATATCTGAATTCGAAACATTGCTCCAAGAATCGGCGAAGACCCATGGCCACCTTTGCCCCGGCCAGGTGCTGGGAGTCAGGATGTCGCTTCTCGGCCTCGGGGAGATCGGCGTCTTGGACCCAAAGGGAAAAGACCGGAAAAGCATCATGGTCTTCGTCGAAATGGACAGGTGCGCCACGGATGCCGTACAGTCCGTCACGGGATGCAGCCTGGGACGCAGAACCATGAAGTTCCTGGACTACGGCAAGATGGCGACGACGTTCCTGAACCTGAAGACGGGCAAGGCTATGCGGATCATTGCCCGTGAGGACTCTCGCGAGAAGACACGGCAGTATTTCCCTGACATTGAGAACAAATACGCGGCACAGCTTGAGGCATACAAGGTCATGTCCGATGCAGAGCTTTTCGACGTGATGGAGGTGACCGTTAAAGTCGCCCCCGAGGACTTGCCCGGGAGGCCGATGCGAAGGGTGCGGTGCGATTCGTGCGGCGAGCACGTTCAGGATATGAGAGAGGTCTATCGGAACGGAAAGGTCCTGTGCCTTCCCTGCGCCGAGGGCGGCTACTATTACGAATCGAACAAACCCTTTTTGGCGGTGCGTTATGCGAAAAACCCATAACGGCCTGGATATAAGATCAAAGATATGGATCGAGCTCAACGGTGAACCGGTCTTCAGCCGGGGCAGGCGCTTTCTCTTGGAGGCCATAGACACCCACGGTTCTATCAACAAGGCGGCGCACGATGTCGACATCTCCTTCCGCAAGGCGTGGGGCCATATCAAAGCCATGGAAGAGCGGCTCGGCGAAGCTTGTGGACCGGCAAACCGGCGGAAAGAATGGCGGAGGCACGAAGCTAACGGCTGATGCGCGGAAATTTTTGAAAAAATACGAAGCCCTGGAAAAAGGCATTCAAGAGTTCGTCGATAAGCGATTCAGGACCATCTTCAAGGGAGGCTCCCATGTGTGACAGCGTTCATGATCAGCAAAGACATGGTACGAAATCCATACCCGTTCAGCAAGCCATCGGTACGGTCCTCGCCCACGACATAACCGAGATACGGCCTGGTGAATTCAAAGGCTGCGCTTTTAAGAAGGGGCACATAATCAGAGAAGAGGACGTTTGCCATTTGCAGAGAATCGGCAAGGATCATCTCTTTGTGCTCCAGGTCGCCGAAGATGAAATGCACGAAAACGATGCAGCCTATGAGCTCGCGAACGCCTTGATGGGAGAAGGGGTCGCTATCAAGGGAGAGCCAAGGGAAGGCAAGATCAGCATCATCGCGGACCGCGACGGCCTTCTTAAGATCAACAAGGATGCGCTCCTGGCGTTCAATATGCTGGGAGACGTCATGTGCGCCACACTTCATAACAATACGGTTGTCAAAACAGGACAGACCGTAGCAGGTACGAGAGCGATCCCGCTGGTCGTGAAGAAGAGCGTGGTTGAAGAAGCTGCCAGAATTGCGAGGGAAGTTCAAAGTTCCACGTTCAAGGTTCAAGGTTCGGAATCCGCACTCCGCAATCCTAAACCCGAAATGAATAAACCCAATGGAATCATAGAAGTCAAGGAACTCAGAAAGCCGAGAGCCGGCGTGGTCATCACGGGCAACGAAGTCTATCACGGCAGGATTAAGGACGCTTTCGCGCCGATCATTGCCAAAAAGATCGAAGCATGCGGCGGCGAGATCATGGGCATTTATTATGCTCCCGATGACGAGCACTATATCGAAGACAGGCTGCGTGAACTTTTGAAAGCCGGCGCGGATCTTCTGGTCACCACTGGTGGCATGTCAGTCGACCCCGACGACGTGACCCGCTTTGCAATTCGGAACCTCGGCGTGACGGACTTCATCTACGGCTCTGCCGTGCTGCCGGGAGCCATGTTTCTGGTGGCGTACCTTGAGAGAGTGCGGAGTCCGGAGTGCGAGGTTCGGAGTGAAGAAAACTCACAACATAAGACGCGAAACGCGGATCTGATCCCCATTCTGGGGATTCCCGCCTGCGGCATGTATGCGAAGACCACGGTTTTTGACCTGATGCTCCCTAGGGTCCTCGCTGGGGAGAGGCTCGGGAGGACGGATCTTGCCGAAATGGGACACGGCGGCTTGTGCATGCACTGCGAGGTCTGCCGTTACCCGGTTTGTCCCTTCGGGAAAGGGTAAACGAACAGTTATGTGATCGGGCTTTATTTGCGGGATCGAATATAATTTTTATGCCCTTGCCTCGAGACCCCTGCCTCCTTCCGGAAAGCCACTTGTAAAGTAAAATTGAGGTGCTTTTGATAACAAAATTAAAGATTGACAGTACCTATCTCTTTGATTTATTATCTTTCCGGGTCCGGGGCAGCAGCGGGTTTAAGACCCGTCGCCCGCTCCATTTAAATTAAACAGCATTCCATCCGTTACTATACTGTGACCCCGCCTGATGATACAGGTGGGGGTTTTTTGTCTAGGAAACGCCATGGCATCACTAATATTAAACATTCTGTTTGCAGTTGCCCTGTTTTTTTGCGGTCCTGCATGGGCGGAAGACCGGGTCGTGATCGCGGATTTTTCGTCCGGCGTCGATTCTGCAGGCATACCGGTCGGGTGGCAGGTTAAAGAAAAATCCGGCAAGGCGGATTTCTCGGTCGTCAAGGACGGCGACATCTCAGCGGTTCGGTTCCGGAGCGCGAACACGTCTTTCTCCCTCCAAAGAGAAGTGAATGTGGACCTCAAGAAGTTCCCGATTCTCACCTGGAAATGGAAAGTGACCAAACTGCCGGCTGGAGGGGATTTCAGAAAATCGAAGACCGATGATCAGGCTGCGCAACTCTTCGTTGCATTCACCAAGACCAAGTCGATCGTCTACATCTGGGACACGAGCGCACCGCAGGGTCTTTCGGAGGACACGACGCCGGTTCCCTTCATGCATGTCAAGGTGGTAGTCGTGCGATCCGGTCCTGCAGGGACGGGGATGTGGATCACCGAGACCCGGAACGTATATGAAGATTACAAGAAGCTCTTTGGCGAGGAACCACCACCGGTAAACGGCATGCGGCTCCAGATTAACTCTCAGCACACCGGGACATCGGCCGAGAGTTACTTTGCGGATGTAGCGTTTAAAAAACAGTGAAGCGGTTTTTGCCACGAACTTGCACGGGAATTAGGCATCAGAACGATTCAATCCGTGTTCATCAGTGTTCATCCATGGTCCCAATGATTTAGGCTTTTCGATGGCAGGGAAAATTTATTTCATCACCGGCGGAGCGCGTTCGGGGAAGTCGGCATATGCCGAGAATCTTGCACGCGGCCTGACCGGCAAGCGGGCATACATCGCGACGGCACAGGCGCTTGATGCCGAAATGGCGGCGAAGATCGCAAAACACCGCAAGGACCGCGGCGACACCTGGGATACCTATGAAGAGCCGCTTGCCGTGGCGGAGCTCCTGCGGAAACTCTCAAGCCGGTACCAGGTGGCGCTCCTCGACTGTCTCACGCTCTGGCTGAGCAATGTCATGGCGCATACGCACGGCGACGACGCTGCTCTCTCCCGCGTAGAAGACCTGGTGAAGGCCATTACAGACTTCGGCGGCATGTGCATCGTGGTATCGAACGAGGTAGGGCTCGGCATTGTGCCTGACAATCCGCTTGCAAGGAGATTCCGGGATTTCGCCGGGATGCTGAATCAAAAGGTTGCGCAAACAGCGGATGAAGTGTATTTTACGGCTGCGGGAATACCGGTGAGAATAAAATAACGTAGGACGTAAGGAGTGAGGAGTTGGAGTTCGGAATAAAAAAGCATGGTGATAGGCTGAGAGGAGAAAAACCGTGGGAAAATTGCAAGAGGTCCTGAAAAAGATTCAGCCGGTCGATGTTTCGCGCACCAACGCCATCCAGGCGCAGCTCGATAACCTGACGAAGCCGCAAGGGAGCCTCGGCAGGCTTGAAGAGCTTGCGAAGAAATACTGCCTTATTACAGGCAAAGACAAGCCGAAGATCCGGAACAAGATCATTTTCACCTTCGCTGGCGACCACGGGGTGACCGAGGAAAACGTGAGCGCCTGGCCGAAAGAGGTGACTCGCCAGATGGTCTTCAACTTCCTTCACGGCGGCGCCGGCGTGAACGTACTCGCAAAGCATGTTGGCGCGCGGGTAATTGTGGTTGACATAGGCGTTGATTACGAGTTTGAGCCCATGGAAGGGCTTGAGGTCCGGAAGATCGGCCACGGGACGAAGAATATGACGAAGGGCCCGGCCATGACGCGCGAAGAAGCGGAGCGCGCGATACTCGCCGGCATCGAACTGGTGGACAAGTACAAGGACGGCCTCGACCTGCTCGGGACCGGGGACATGGGCATCGGGAATACTACGCCTTCGTCCGCAATTGTCTCGGTCATCACGGGAGTTGATCCGGAAAAGGTTACCGGCCGGGGTACGGGTATTAGCGACCGGGCCCTCCAGGTCAAGGCTACCGTCATTCGAAATGCGATCGCCGTCAACAAGCCAAATCCCAAGGACGGCCTCGACGTGCTGGCCAAGGTCGGCGGCTACGAGATCGCTGGCATTGCCGGCCTCGTGCTCGGCGCCGCACTGCACCGTATCCCCGTGGTGATCGACGGCTTCATTTCCACCGCCGGCGCGCTCATCGCAGCCGAGCTGAATCCCCTGGTCAAAGGATACATGATCGCCGCGCACCAATCCGTTGAAATCGGACACCGCAGGATGCTGGAGCACCTTGAGCAGATACCGCTCCTCGACCTGAACCTCCGTCTGGGCGAGGGCACGGGCGCGGCGCTCGGGATGTCGCTTGTAGAAGCGGGCGTCAAGATCCTCGGCGAGATGACGACCTTTGCCGATGCGGGCGTTGCCGAGAAAAGCAGCGAAGAGGTAAAGGCGTCAAGGCGATAGGTCGTGATGTATAAAGAGTATGGCGTGACGGCAGCTTGGAGCGTATCAGCAGACTGAGACGGCCCGATTAAAACAAGGGAAGTTTTCAACGCGCGTGGCTGCCTCATGAGGCGAGGAAGGAGAACCAAAAAAGAGCGATGGTCAAAAACTTCATTACTGCATTGCAGTTTCTGACGATATTCACCGTGAGCAAGAAGCACACTACCGAGGAAGGGGACCTGGCGAAATCCATGGTGTATTTCCCGGTGATCGGCTTTTTGATCGGCCTTATTCTGGTATATGCCGACAAGTTTTTTACCGTGGCGGCACTGCCTCAAACCATCGGCAATCTTCTCCTCCTGGCTCTTGTGGCTCTGGCCACACGGGCTCTGCACATCGACGGCCTGGCCGACACGTGCGACGGCATCATGGGAGGAAAAGACCACGGGTCGCGTCTCTCCATTATGAAGGACAGCAGGCTCGGGACTGCCGGAGCGCTCAGCATTATGTTCGTCATGTTTCTCAAGTACCTGTGTCTCAACAACCTGTACAACAGCGAGAAGGTGGCGGCCCTTTTGACCGCCCCGATGCTTGGGCGCTGGTCGCAGACTCTTATGGTGTTCAAGGCGAACTATGGCCGCGAGGACGGTATGGGCAGGGTCTTCGTCGGGCACCTTCGTTCCAGCGGCCTGATCGCGGCATCGGTGATAGCAGCCGGCCTGACGTCATTCGTAATTATCCGAGAATACGGCGAGACCCTGGACCCCAGGTCGGTATTTCTCGTCTTGAGCCTGATCAGCGGGGTCCCCGTGTTGACCTACGTCGGGAAACGGTACCTAGTCAGGAAGCTCGGCGGAGTCACCGGCGATGCGATCGGCGCAATGAGCGAACTGAACGAGGTACTGGTGTTCCTCCTTTTTGTGATACTGTCATTCGGAAGTTAGTCCTATGCCTACCAGAGTGTACCTCATGCGCCACGGCGAGGTGGAGAACGGCGGCGAGAAGCGGTACAACGGCCATATCGATGTTGATATCACCGAGATCGGCGTTCAGCAGATGCAGCGGCTTGCCGGACTGCTGTCCGTGAAGAGCATCTCTGGCCTGTATTCGAGCGATCTTATACGGTCGAGGAAAGGCGTCGAGATCATCTCCAAACATGTCGGGGTGCCGTTCACTCCGCTGCGCGAGCTGAGGGAGCGAAGTGTGGGCGCATGGGAGGGGTTGACAGCCGAAGAGATCAGGGTGCGCTTTCCCTCAGAATATGCAAGATGGCGCGCAGACCTCCTCAACTACCGTCCTCCGGGCGGCGAATGTCTGATTGATGTAAAGGACCGCATACTGCCAGTATTCAAGCGGTTGACGGCATTGCATCCAAATCAGGAGATCGGCATGCTGCTCCACGGCGGCGTGAACCGGCTGATCCTTGCCGACGCGCTCGGCATGGACATGATGAACCTCTTCCGGATCGATCAGGCTTTCGGCGCGCTGAACATCATCGATTACCAGGAAGACGGAATGGCCGTGGTCAAGCTGCTGAATGGTTAAAAGTGCTCGAAAAGCTATTGACTTTGACTTGCCGGTCCTGTATTGTACAACCATCATAAAGCTGGGGGAGCCGAATTGGCTGAGAGTCCTGCGGGAGGACGACCCTTAGAACCTGATCCGGGTTGTGCCGGCGTAGGGAAGGCGAATAATAAGCAACATAAAACCCTTCGTGCCGTATCTCCGGATACGGCTTTTTTGCGTTTATAAGGAAATGCATGAACATTACACTGAATGGAGAGAAAAAGACCGTGCCTGACTCCATTACGGTCCTTGGCCTGCTTGAGTTCTTGAAAATCCAGCATCGGCGGGTGGCGGTCGAGCTGAACGAGACGATCGTGAAGAAAGACCGGTACGCGCTGATGACGCTGAAGGAAGGCGACACTCTGGAAGTGGTGAGTTTCATGGGAGGAGGCGAGTCGTTTGCGTCACATAAGCACTCCAGATGACGCAGAGATCGCGGAGAAAATATCCGAGGTGAAAAATGCATGACGATAGACTGATCATTGCGGGAATTGAGTTTCTGTCCCGGCTCTGGGTAGGTACGGGAAAGTACAAGGATTTCGCGGAAACGAAGAAGGCCATCGAGGTTTCCGGCACGGACGTCGTTACCGTGTCGGTCCGGCGCGTGAACATCATCGACAAGAGCAAGGAAAATCTGCTCGATTACATCGATCCGAAGAAGTACAAGATACTGCCGAACACGGCTGGCTGCTACACGGCAAAGGACGCAATCCGCACGGCCATGCTGGCGGCAGAGGCGGGAATCACGAAGCTCGTGAAGCTCGAGGTCATCGGAGATCAGAAAACATTGTTCCCGGACAATGAGGCCACGCTCGAGGCCGCCAAAGTCCTGCTGAAGGAAGGTCTCATTGTGCTCCCGTACACGAGCGACGATCCGATCATGGCGAAGAAACTGGTGGACCTCGGTTGTCCTGCAGTCATGCCGCTTGCTGCGCCGATCGGCTCGGGCCTCGGCATCAGAAACCCCTACAATATCCGCATCATCATGGAGACCGTGAAAGTACCGGTGGTTGTTGATGCGGGCGTCGGCACGGCTTCCGACGTAGCGCTTGCCATGGAGCTTGGATGCGACGCGGTGCTCTTGAATACTGCGATTGCCGGGGCCAAGGACCCAATCGCGATGGCCGAGGCGATGAAGTACGGTGTGCTCGCAGGCAGGCTTGCATACAAGGCTGGCAGGATTCAAAAGAAACTCTACGCCACCGCGAGCAGCCCGATTGAAGGATTGATCGGGAGCTGAGAACAGAGAGAAAAACTATACTCCATGCACTATGATCTTATGGAGGGATTTATTGGCCGTTGACTTCAAGCTCTACCTCATTACAGACCGGAAGAAAACGGAGCTCCCTCTTTCCGAGGCTGTCCGTCAGGCGCTGAGAGGAGGCGTCAGGGCGATTCAACTCCGGGAAAAAGACCTGCCGGTCAGGGAACTGCTCGCTCTTGCTCAGGAGATCAGAACGATCACTGGAGCGTTCGGGGCTAAGCTGTTTATCAATGACCGGGTCGATGTCGCCGTTGCCGTGGATGCAGATGGTGTGCATCTCGGCAATCAGAGCATGCCGCCGGAGGCGGTCCGAAAAGTTGTAGGGAAACGGGTCCTTATTGCTGTTTCTACCCATAATTTGGATGAAGCGATTGCGGCCCAAAGGGGAGGAGCAGACTTCATCACGTATGGCCCAATTTATCACACAGAGGCAAAGGTTAAATATGGCATGCCTGTGGGATCAGAGTCTATAAAAATCATGAAAAATAGCATTAATATCCCTATTTTTGCCTTGGGAGGAATAAAAAGTGGTAATATCCAGAATGTTTTAGATTCTGGAGCTTACGGAATTGCCATGATATCCGCAATATTTTCAGCAGATGATATTGAGGCGGCATCGCGGGAGATGGCGGCAATAGCAGGGCAGGCAAGCTGACCACGGAATGAGGTAAGTCATGACGCAGATTACGGAAGCGCGAAAAGGGAATAGCACCCCTGAGATGGAAGCCGTTGCAAGGGCAGAAGGCGTGAGCCTCGACCATGTGATCGAAGGCGTCGCCCATGGCACGATCGTTATCACACAGAACAACCGTCATACGTCCATCACGCCGCTCGGCGTTGGGAAGGGGCTCAGGACGAAGATCAATGCGAACATCGGAACCTCAAAGGACCGCATGTCGATTGAAGGGGAGATCGAGAAGCTGAAGGCGGCTATTTCTGCCGGAACTGATGCGGTCATGGATCTTTCGACCGGAGGCCCTATCGTCGGGATACGCAAGGAGATTCTCAAGCAGTCCACCGTCTCTGTTGGCACGGTGCCTATCTACCAGGCGGCTGTCGAGACTGTCGAACAGGGCAGGGCCATTGTTCAGATGGATCCTGATCTTCTGTTCGGGGTAATCGAACAGCAGGCGGAAGAGGGCGTGGATTTCGTGACCGTACACTGCGGCGTCACCATGTCGAGCGTGGACAGGCTCAAACGCCAGGGCAGGATCATGGACGTGGTGAGCCGGGGCGGCGCCTTCCACCTTGAGTGGATCATCTACAACGAAACCGAGAACCCTCTTTACGCGCAGTACGACCGGCTCATCGAGATTGCGAAGAAATACGACGTGACGCTTTCGCTCGGCGACGGCATGCGGCCGGGTTGTCTGGCCGACGCCACGGACCGCGCACAGATCGAGGAGCTTATCACCCTGGGCGAGCTTCGCGACCGGGCTCATGACGCCGGTGTGCAGGTGATGATCGAAGGGCCGGGCCATGTGCCGATCAACCAGGTCGAGACGAATATAAAGATCCAGAAAGAGCTTTGCAAGGGCGCGCCGTTCTATGTTTTAGGCCCGCTCGTGACAGATGTTGCTCCCGGGTATGACCACATCACTTCTGCCATCGGCGGCGCGATCGCGGGCGCTTCGGGGGCGGACTTTCTCTGCTACGTAACTCCGTCCGAGCATCTTCGCCTGCCGGATCTCGAAGACGTTCGGGAAGGCGTGATTGCATCCCGGATTGCCGCCCATGCCGCGGATATCGCAAAGGGCGTGAAAGGCGCGATCGAGTGGGACAAGGAGATGTCACGTCGCCGGAAGGCGCTCGACTGGAAGGGCCAGATCGAAATCTCGATGGACCCCGTAAAGGCGCGCCGCTTACGTGAATCAAGCATGCCAAAGGAATCCGATGTCTGCACCATGTGCGGCGAGTTCTGCTCCATGAAAGGGGTTAGCAAATATTTGAAGAAAGAGGGCAGCGGCAGCAGGGGGACCTGATGCGGCGTGTCTCATGCGGGATACGAAAAATACAAACAGAACAAAAGGATTTCAACATGACCAGATTAAAAACAGTGTTCATTCTCATAGCTGTTGTGTGCATGCCGTGCCTGGTTCATGCAGAGGACAAGCAGGTCCAGAATCAGATTATTCTTGAACCGGCGAAACCCGGACCCGGTGATATTATGGTCGTCACGATCAAGAATTCTTCCGGGCCCGTCGATGCAACGTTTATCGGCAAGAAGGTGTATTTTAATCCGTCGACAGAGTCGCTCAAAGCAATCGTGGCCATCGACTATTTTACCGAGCCGGGGAAATACGAACTGACCATTTCCGCAAATGGGTCTGTTTTTAAGCGGGTCGTGGAGGTCATCAAGAAAGAGTATCCGGTTCAGCGCCTGACCCTTCCCAAGGGCATGGTGGAGCTTTCTCCTCAGAACGAGGTGCGCGTAGAGCGGGAACAGCGCAGGATGGCGGCCCTGTGGCCCAACGAGACCGACCGCTCTTGGAATGGCGATTTTATTAATCCTCTGGAAGGCGAGATCATTACGCCGTTCGGCGTCCGGAGGTTCATCAATAATACACCAAAGAGCCCGCACACCGGCGTTGACGTGGCAGGGGAAAAAGGCGACAAAATACATGCCCCGAACAACGGAGTGGTGGCTCTCATTGACAACCAGTTCTTTGCCGGCAAGGCGCTGGTGATCAACCACGGACAGGGTATCTATACCATGTTTTTCCATCTCTCCAAGGTGCTCGTTAACCCCGGACAGTCGGTCAAAAAGGGAGACGTTGTGGCGCTCGTCGGCGCGACGGGACGCGCTACCGGTCCTCACCTGCACTGGGGAGCCCGTGTTCAGGGCGCGCGGATCGATCCTCTGGAACTGGTGCATCTGAAACTGGAGTAGGGCAGCGAGGAGCAGAGAGAAGGTCTGAGTCTATTCTCTGGATGTTGACTCTGCCGCCTCACTCCTGTCTTTTCACTGTTCACTTTTTCATAATGATCAAAGTCCTCTCCATAGCCGGTTCCGATCCTTCCTCGGGCGCCGGAATCCAAGTCGATCTCAAGACCATCCAGGCGCTTGGGGCGTTCGGCATGGCAATACCGGCCGCGCTCACTGTCCAGAGCAGCCGCGGTGTCTCGGATGTCGAGCCGGTCCCGCCCCGCATATTCTCGAAGCAGCTTGCAGCACTTCTTTCCGACATCAAACCCGATGCAATCAAGACCGGTATGCTCTTAACGAAAGAGAACGTGAATGCTGTTGCACAGGCCGTCAAAAAATTCAAGATCGCAAACCTCATCATAGATCCCGTCCTTCGTTCCAGCTCTGGGAGAATGCTCCTTCAGCAGGCCGCCATCGGATTGCTCAAAAAAAATCTCTTCCCCCTCGCTCTTATCGTAACGCCGAACGTTCCCGAGGCGGAGGTGCTGACAGGCATGTCTATAAAAACCGAAAGGGACATGGATTATGCTGCAGGGAAACTACTCGACATGGGACCGTCCTACGTCCTTATCAAAGGCGGCCATCGTGGCGGGCCGGCAGAGGACACGCTGTACGGGGGAAAAAGCGTGCTCAGTTTTTCCACTCCACGCCGGAACGGCGAGTTTCACGGCACCGGGTGCGTGCTTTCCTCGGCTATTGCCGTGTTCATAGCCGGAGGATTACCTGTGGAAAAGGCTGTGGAAAAAGCCAAAGAATTCCTGGATAAGATGTTGAAAACAGCGAAACCCGTTGGGAAGAACGTGAGAGCGTTGTATTTCCATATCGGATGTCATTTACCGCAGCGAGCATAGCGCCCGGGTAAAGACGCATTGGTTTTTTCTGCGTCCTCTGCGGTGAAATCGTTAGGAGGCTTCATGCGCGTCGACGGCAGGAAGGCGGACGAACTCCGCAGGATCAAGATCACGAGGAATTACATCAAGTCCGCCGAAGGTTCGGTGCTGATCGAGATGGGCGACACCAGGGTCATCTGCACGGCAACGGTCGATAATTCCGTTCCACCATTCCTCAAGGGAAAGGGCACGGGCTGGGTGACGGCGGAGTATGCCATGCTGCCGCGCTCATCCGCGCAGAGGATACAGCGTGAGCGGAGCAAGGTGGGCGGCCGTACGTACGAGATCCAGCGGCTCATCGGGCGATCCCTTCGATCGATCGTTGATATGAACGCGCTCGGAGAGCGGTCCGTGCTGATCGACTGCGATGTGATCCAGGCCGACGGGGGGACGCGCACCGCGTCGATCACCGGCGCCTATGTGGCCCTCGTTGATGCGCTTCGTCACATCAAAAAGTCCGGGCTGATCGAAACGGTGCCGGTCAGCGACTACCTCGCGGCGATCAGCGTGGGGATCGTTAACGGGACAAGGATGCTGGACCTCTGCTATGTCGAGGACGCAGCTGCGGAAGTGGATATGAACCTCGTGATGACGGGATCAGGCTCGATCGTGGAAGTGCAGGGCACGGCCGAGGGCGAGCCGTTCTCAAAAACGGAGCTGGACAAGCTTCTCGCGCTGGGCGAGAAAGGCATCAGGGCGCTGATCAAGAAGCAGCGGGAAATGCTCAAATGACGGCGTTCCTCACGTCCCTTGCGATTGTTACCCTCGCGGAAATGGGAGACAAGACCCAGCTCCTTGCAATGGCCTTTGCCTCGCGCTTTCGGTGGCAGACGGTGATGCTCGGTGTGTTTGCTGCAACGGCAGCGAACCATTTATTCGCTGTCTCTGTTGGAAATTATCTCACGAACATCATCCCGATCGCATATATCAGGATCGCGGCCGCAGCATCCTTTATTCTCTTCGGCCTCTGGACCCTCCGGGGCGACACCCTGGATGACGAGAACAAGCGTTTCAACTTCAGCCCCTTCTGGACGGTCACGGTCGCATTCTTCCTTGCGGAGATGGGGGACAAGACCCAGCTTGCCACCGTGGCCCTCGCAGCTGAATTTAACACGGTTGTTCCGGTATGGGTCGGTACCACGTCCGGCATGTTGATTGCCGATGCTGTCGGGATCATCGCCGGGATCGTTCTCCATAAAAAAATACCTGAAAAACAGATCAGATGGTTCGCCGCCCTCGTGTTCATTGGGTTCGGCCTCTGGGGTTTGTATGATTGCCGTCCGACAGGCAACTGACAAATCCCGCTTCATCTGATGTCGATTTCATTAGAGGCTCCCGGTTGGTCCTCACGCTCTGTTTCCGGGCAGGCTGATTTTCGCCAAACCATGAAATGCATGGGGCAACGGAATACTGCCGCCTGCTCATTTCCGCCCGGCCGTTCGGCCGAGCTCGCCGAGCTTTTCCAGACATGCCAGCGCCTGATAGGTGCTCGGCGGGGTCGTACCGAGTC
>JBLMWN010000107.1:0-3246 GCA_050257255.1 Betaproteobacteria bacterium
CCGGTTGTTGCCGGAAAAGGACCGCGGTTATTCGAAACCGTAAAGCCGCAGGACAGGCTTCAGCTCGATTTTCTTGGTTTGGAAACCTTACAATCCGGCGTCGTTGCCCTTCACTACAGAAAGCATCGGTTACGATGAAGATGATTCTGAGGAGCTTGTGCCGCTGATTGAGAAGTGGATCAAATTCTCGTGAGAAAACTAACAACCGCGTCGACAGCGGCGCGCCAAAAGGCGGCGCGTCACGCGATCGTTACAACCGGACATTCACAGAAATTGCGTCGAACCACTTTATCACCTTGTAGGTGTACGTGTCACTCAACAACCAATAGTGCTGTGAGATATTTCAGATGAACTTCTCAAATTTCTGGTACCGGCCTGAACATGGATTGCCATAAGCATGACAAAAAAATCACACCTGACATCGTCACCGAATGCTACGAGCGCTCGGTGGTGCTTCTAAAGGAACGGACGCATAGGCGCCGTGTGCATTCGATGGGGAAAGCACTCCCGGGGCCTTGATTAATCCGCTTCCGCTCCGTCTTCACCATGAGAACGGAAGGGGGCCTGGCACATCCGTGCCGCCCTCATGCGCTTTGAAAAGAACTTGCTTAATTCTCTTTTGACGGCTTCTCCGAAATGCTATTTTTTACCTTTCTGAGGAGCCTTCGCGCCCACAGGAACTCCGAGGCGAGAATCGCGAGGCCGGCCGGGATTACGATTACCGCCGGCCCCGGCAGCACGATCATGAACACTCCTGCAAAGAGAACCGTCGCCCCGATTACCGCCACAATCACCCGCCTGGCGTGCCGTATGCCTTTATTGAGGATCTCGTTCATGATATCCCGGATATGATAGCCGGCCGCCGAGGAGCCCTGCACCTCGAGCTGCGGATAGAATCGCTCAGGCGGGGTAACGCTTGCGGTGCACGCGAAAGACGGTCTCCCGCTCCGGAGCGCGAGCATCGATCAGCCCTTGTCCTTCCCTCCTGCCTCCTTGTCGGCGCCTGCCACGAGGTCTTTGAGCGTCGTCTCTCCCAGGGCGCGGCCGACGGCATCGTCGATTGCCCGCAATATGCCGACGACACCCTTCAGGGAAACGATGTTCTTGCGCTCGAACCCGTCGTCGCCTGTTGCGGAGAGGCGCACCGCGACGTACACCTCGCGCAGCCTGATGGCTTCGAGGTCCCGCGTCGGCAGGTACGCGGGAGGGTCGTCACCGGTCTCGACAATGAGCAGTTTCTTTTTCAAGGCCTCAACAACGGCTTCAGCGGACTCCAGGGCCAGACCGAGGCGATGCGTCAGCGCCGTCAGCGTCCAGGGCCCTTTGCCGTAGTAGAAGTTGTAAGCGATGAGGAACATGATTGACACCGCGATCTGCTCAAGGAGGTGCGCGTCCGGGATACGTGCGGCTCTGCGGATCGACAGGGCGTGTGGATTCTGGTGGTAAAAGGATATCTCGGCCCCGACGAGGAGGATGAGCCAGCTCACGTACAGCCAGATCATGAAGAAAATCAGGACGGCGAAACCGGAGTAGATCGCGCCATACTTCGTTGTCGTGACGACGAAGGAGCCAAAACCCCATCCGATGGTCTCCCAGAGCACCCCGCCGAAAATGCCGCCGACCAGGGCCGAGCTCAATTTCACCTTCGTATTGGGAATAAAGACGTAAATAAAGGTAAAGGCGGCGCAGACCAGCACATAAGGGACGAGCTCGCCGGTATAATACAGAATGGTCCCGATCGGCTCTACGGCGATCAGTCGCTGCATGAACGATGTGCTCAGCGCTGTTGCCGTGATACCGATGGCGGCAAATACAAGCACCGGGCCGACAAGAATTACACTCAAATAATCGCTGAACCGCCGCAGGACGCTGCGAAGAGTCCGCACCCGCCAGACTGAATTGAAGGACCGCTCGATTTTCTGGATGAGCGAGACGACGGTGTAGATCAGCAGGGCCAGGCCGACGAAGCCGAGCACTCCCACTTTCATGTTGTTCACGAATTCTACGATCCGCTGCGACAGTTCGGTGCCCTTCGGGCCGAGGGGGGCCAGGAAGTTGAACAGGAAGGGCTCGATCTTGTTGTGCACGCCGAACGCCTTGAGCACGGAGAAACTGACCGCAAGCAGCGGCACGAGCGAGAGCAGCGTCGTATACACGAGGCTCATGGCCCAGAGCGTCAGGGGCCCATCGATGACGTCTTTCGTGATGATGGCGAGAAGCCTCAGGGTCTGTACTGAGAAGGCTTTCACCCTTCCGAGGGGGCTGGTATCGATTGCCCACAGGTCTTTGAGAAAAAAATGGCGCACTAATTTCAAGGCGTTCTTCATCGTTCTTCCCTCTCCTACTCATTGTACCACCGACCTGACGGGTTCGGAGTGAGGATGCTGTCAAAAAGAATGCGAAAGCGAAAACAGGATTCGTTACCGGTCGGATAATGATGTTGCCCATTATGGCATAATGATCGCGTCAATCCATCTCCCGGTTCCTGACGAAGTAGATATTTGCGCTTAAATGACCTGTAGGATATCCTTCACGACAGCCGCGAGATGTCCGTTCCTTGCTACTTTGTTCGCAACAAAACGGCGCTGATCGCGAAAAAAATGCCGGGCTTTCTTGACAGGCCGCCTGGGGATGTTTTAAAGTTTACATAGAAAGTTTTTTCCGTTGGCTT
The DNA here is from genome assembly GCA_050257255.1 of Betaproteobacteria bacterium. Classification (GTDB taxonomy): domain Bacteria; phylum Nitrospirota; class UBA9217; order UBA9217; family UBA9217; genus JAJYKN01. The sequence continues at coordinate 2,672 of JBLMWN010000107.1, forward strand.
TGCGCCTTGCAACGTTCGAAAAGGAGGAGATGATCATGAAATCGAAAAAAGAAGAATATATCGACAAAATGGCAAATGAGCTCAAGGAGTGGTCCGCCAGGATCGACGAACTGGAGACGAAGGTCAGCACCGCCAAGGCAGACGTGAAGATGGGGTACGAGAACCGCATTCGCGAGCTCAAGGAAAAACGCGAGACAGTGACGCGAAAGCTCCAGGAGATCAGGGAATCGAGCGGCGATGCATGGGAAGCGATGAAGTCCGGCGTGGAAAGCGCCTGGAAAGACTTCAAGGACGCCTTATCAGCGGCACGGGAGAAGTTCAAGAAGGCGGCATAGCCGGCAGCAGGGCCTTTCACAGGCACCACACGCTCCTTACTATTTATTAAAAAGTAGATAAACCTAAAAAGAGCATTTGGACACAGATAAAATCGGATAAACGCTGATTAAGATAAGAAAAATAACCATTTCGTAATGAAAAAAAGACTCGCCTTGATGGTGAGTCGACTTTTAACCTTATACTCTGGTTTTATCTGCGTAAAACTGCGTTGATCAGCGTCCAACTGCCGTTTTCAGGAT
>JBLMWN010000108.1:0-3311 GCA_050257255.1 Betaproteobacteria bacterium
CAGCTGTTCGGGAAAAATCCAGAAGATATGGAGCCGATGACGATGAAATTCCCTTTTGATGTCCCGTTTGAGGAAGTGCAGGCGGACCTGGACCAGTACGTAACAGCCGTGTTCTCCGGACTGGAATCGGAATTCCTGACCATGCCCAAAGGAGCCGGGTTCATTGATTATCCGGTGTTTGAACAAGGCTATGAGGCCCTTAAGCAAGCGACGAGCGGCTTCCGCAACCTTTCGCCAGAAACCGTGCAGGGCTGCGTGCTCTCGAACCCCATATCTTTGATCGTCATTCGCACCATGCTGGGCTTTACTCCGCCGGAATGGGCTTATCTTGCCTCACAACATGCGAAGGTTGAAGTGCCCCAGAATTTCGTCCGCAACCTGGATAGAAAAGTGCGCGTAGCTCCTCTGGCGCCGCTAAAGGCCAATGGCGTGACAGCGGAGAGGCTGGACGCATTGGTGAAAGTGGCGTGCGCATTACTTACGGCAGGCGTTCCTACCACGACTCCCGACAGGCTGCATCGGCTCGACAAAGCGGACACCAGGTCGGGAGTGGACAGTATCAAGGCCTTGGCGGACCTCGGAGCGCCTTATGCCATGCTCCTGTATGAGCGATTTCTCGGCAGACCCTTTGCAGGACATCGTGATTCAGTGAGCGAATTGGTGGGCGACATTCTCGAATCTGCAATCGAAAATGTATTGCACAATGCCGGCATTACGGCCAGGAAAACGAAACGGGCGGAGAAAATACAAAGCTTCGATCAGACCCCGGATTTCATTATCCCGAGCGAGTTTAATCCACAAATCATCATCGAAGCGAAGATCACAGAAGACGATGGCACGGCCCGCGATAAAGTGACGCGCATTCAGCATCTGGGTGAGTTAAGCATGACGGGCCAACCGGCGGGTAAGCCGAAATATGAGGTCATCGCCTGCATCGCGGGCAGAGGGTTCGGAGTCCGGCGCGAGGACATGAAGAAGATGATCCTGGCCACACGAGGAAAGGTATTTACGCTCCAAAATTTGGATAGGCTCGTGGAATGTACAAGATTAAAAGAATTTAAGACGAAGTAGGATGAGTCCTGTCCGCAAGGTCCCACGAACAGAAGATTGAACCAATCGTGTATAATTAATTATCAGCCATGAATATCCCGGCAACGCCATATCTTTCCCTGCTGGCCGAACTCACCCCCCAAAAAATATATCTCGTCGGCGGATCAGTTCGTGACCTGCTGATCGGCAAGCATGACATCAAGGACATAGACCTCTTGCTGCCATCGGGATCGGATACCGTGGCGCGCCAGTTCGCCGACAAGATCAACGCAAGTTTTTTCGTCCTCGATGAGGAGCGGAAGATCACGCGTGTTGTAAAACGGACAGATCACGACGTTGTCCAGTTTGATTTCACGAACTTCGAGGGGCCGGATCTTGCCGCTGATCTGGGACGCAGGGACTTTACGATCAATGCCATGGCGCTCGATCTGCGGGAATACCTCGCACGAAATTCGCTTGACGGGTTGCTCGACCCGTTCAATGGCAGAGGGGATATAAAGACCAGACTGATCCGCATGGTGAAGTCCGAGGTTCTGGACGAAGACCCGCTTCGTCTCCTGCGCGCGGTACGATTTGCGGCTACGCTCGGGTTCGCGATCGAAGAAGGTACTGCTGAACAGATACGATCGCGATCGAAGCTCATTTCAAAACCTTCACCGGAGCGCCTGCGGGATGAGCTTTTCCTGATCCTGTCCGAACGGAACGCGGAAAAGCATCTCATGCTCATGGACTCCCTCGGGCTGCTTACGCCGGTCCTGCCGGAGCTTGAACCGCTTCGTGGATTTACGCCGGGCATGTACCATGTCCACGATGTCCTGACCCACTCCATCAAAACGGCGGGCTATATTGATGGCGTTCTCGATGATCTTCAGAACATATCACCTGAGCATGGAGCCGCCGTCCTCGTGCATCTCGATGAATCTGTCGAACAGCTCGTGCCGCGAAAAGCCGCGCTGCGCTTTGCCTGCTTGCTGCATGACATGGCCAAGCCCGATACCTTTACGGATGTGAACGGACACATACGCTTTCACGGACACGACAATCTGGGCGCAGAAAAGGGGATTTTCTTATGCAGGCGCATGCGGTTGTCGAGGAACACGGAAGCGCTAGTTACGAAAGTCATCAAGTTTCACATGCGACTATTCAACCTCTCGACGCAGGGCGGACCGGGCAAGAACGCCATGTACCGTTACTGCCGGGACCTGGGCGACGCATTGCCCGAAAGCCTCCTCCTTGCGCAGGCTGACGCGCGGGCCACCTATGAGATCATGCCGAAAGAGAAGTTCACGGACACCGAAAAGTCCATGGCTCTGGTGCTGGATTATTATTACACAAAATTTTTGAAGGTCGAGGCAAGACCGCTTGTGACTGGTGATGATTTGATCAGACTGGGGTTGCAGCCTGGACCCCGGTTCCGTGAGATACTGGATGACATCAAGGAACACCAGGCCGAGGGGACGCTCAAGAACCGGCAGGAGGCGCTTGACTATCTTAACATGATAAAGTAGATTATGGAACCGCAGGGGACGCAGGGGGTGAAAAGCGAGGAAGGCCTAACTCTTGGTTGAAACGCGAACAGCATTTCACCGCAGGGGACGCAGAGGGTGAAAGACGAGTAAATAAGTCAGGAAGAGAAAATGGATATTAATCAAATCAGCGGTAAGGTCATTGAAGCAGCCATGAGGGTCCATTCAGCTCTCGGTCCTGGATTGTTGGAAAGTGCATATGAAGCGTGTCTTCTTCATGAACTGCGGAAACACGGGCTCCAAGTTGTCTCACAAGGAACTCTTCCGCTGCACTATGACGGTTTGACCATTGATGCCGGATATCGAATCGACCTGATGGTTGAAGACAGCGTTATAGTCGAGTTAAAAGCAGTTGAAAAGGTGTTGCCGATCCACGAGGCCCAACTTCTTTCTTATTTGAAGCTCAGCAACAAAAAAGTCGGTCTGCTCATCAACTTCAATGTGGTTCATTTGAAGACTGGCATCAAAAGGATCGCCAACGGCCAGTGATAATTTTTTGTGGTTTCCTCGTTTTCTATTCCTCTGCGTCCTCTGTGGTAAATAAATTGGTTGAGGTATTTCCATGACAAAAAGACTTGAAGACATGTCGATTGATGAGCTCCAGGCGGAGCTCAAGCGTCTCAAGGACAATCTCTGCGACCTGGAGGACATGCACGCCTTTACATTCGGGAAGACATCGGTGCACATCGGCGCCGAGAAGGCGCAGAATCTGACGGCAGAATATGAAGAAGAGTG
>JBLMWN010000109.1:0-5616 GCA_050257255.1 Betaproteobacteria bacterium
TTACCGTAACCCAGGTTGCGGTGATGAACACATAGGAGGGGATGCGGACCTTCGGATTGATGAAGTTCCGCAGCAGGGAGACCGTCACGTTCGTCATGGTCATGACAAAGAGTACGGCGACACCCATCAAAAAACCGTTTTTCACGCCGGAGGTCACCGCCACGGCCGGGCAGAGGGAAAGTGCAAGCCTGAAAACCGGGTTCTCACCAAAAACCCCGTTTTTAAATAGTGTCCCCAAACTGACATTATTGCTCATGGTTTCACCTCTTGGGCGGCCGTCTTGAGACCCGCTCCGTACTTATCGACGAGCAACTGCACGGCATCTTTAACGCCGTTCGTCACGCCGCGGCTCGAATAGGTGGCGCCGGATATGGCCTGGATGTTTTCCTTGGTCTCGCCTTTGATCAGGACGATCTGTGAAAGTGACTTGCCCTTGAACTGATCGAGAAAGCTCTTTTCCAGCACCTGATCGCCCAGACCGGGTGTCTCATTCATATCCAGTATCTTGACGTCGCTGATTTTCATATCAGGAGTGAGCGACACCAGCATCTTGATGTAGCTTGAATATCCCTTGCCCGCCGTGCTCGCTATGTAGGCTACCGCCTTCCCCCCGGCGGTCGCCTGATAATACTCGTAAGGCTTGTTGTTGACGGTCCAGTCACCCGCCGCTTTAATGGGATCGGTCGCATCGGGCGCCATCTCTTTCAGGGCCTCTTCCTTCTCCTTCTTCTCTGCCTGAAAGCGGACGGGGTAAGTGCGTTGGTAGGTCAAACCCATGATGACACCCGCGACGACGAAAATCGCCACGAGGGGCAGGGTTATCTTCACGATGTCCTTCATTTCTTCACCCCCTTGGCCTCGGCCTTGCCAAAGACCTTGCTTCTCATACCCCGGTCAAGGAGCGGTGCGAAACAGTTCATGAGGAGGATGGCGAACATCACGCCCTCGGGGTAACCTCCCTTGAGGCGTATGAGAACCGTCAGCGCTCCGGCGCATATGCCGAACACGACCTGGGCACTGCGCACCGAGGGGCCGGTCACGTAATCGGTGGCCATGAAAAACGCACCCAGGATAAGGCCGCCCGACATCATGTGGAGAATTGGGTCGCCGCTCATGAGACCGTCCTTCCCGCCGAAAATCCAGGCGAGAACGCCGACCGTGGCGATGAAGGAAATGGGAATGTGCCATGTGATGTACCGCTTCATCATGAGGAACGCTGCGCCCAAGAGGAGCGCGATGACCGAGGTTTCTCCGAGCGAGCCGGCCCGGTTCCCGAGGAAGAGATCCTGGTACAGGGCGGCCTTGGTGTGATAAATTTCAAGGAGTTTGGACATGCCCTCTTCTTTGAGCAGCACCAGCGGCGTCGCGGTAGTTTTCGCGTCCATGGCCATAAACGTGGTTGCAGGCGCGACGAAGGTGGTCATGATCTTTGCGAAGCTGACCAGGACAAAGGCCCTGCCGATGAGCGCCGGGTTGAAGATATTGAAGCCCAGGCCGCCGAAAAGCTGCTTGGCGATGACGACGGCGACGAAGGATGCGATGGCCGGAATGTACAGCGGCGCGTTGGCCGGAAGGTTCATGGCCAGGAGCAGTCCGGTCAAAAACGCGCTTCCGTCGGAAAGAGTGACAGGTTTCTTCAGTATCCACTGCACCACGGCCTCGGACGCGAGCGACGTCACGAGGCAGACGAGAATGACCATGATGGCCGGCATGCCGAAGTAGTAGACCGACATGAGCGTTGCCGGAAGGAGCGCTCCGCTCACGGTCCACATGATCTTCGCCGTGCTTTCAACGTCGTGCATGTGCGGCCCGATCGAAACGATCAGTTTCGGTGGTTCTTTCGGTAGTTCCTTTGCAGGTGCTTCCATCAACGTCACCCCTCTTGCATGGCGCATAGCGCATGGGGCATAGGGTTGACCCCTCTGCTCTTTGCCCTATGCTCCCTGCTCTTCAGTTTTTCTTCTTCGCCAGCTCTTTTTTTGCCTTCTTCACCCACTGGACTATGGGCCGGTTGGCGGGACAGACGAAGGTACAGGAACCGCACTCAAAGCAATCCATCAGGTTGTAGGCCTTGGCGTCTTCGTAATGCCCTTTCTCGATGTAGAGCCCGATGTAGGAGGGCTGGAGTTTCATGGGACAGGCGTCGATGCATCGGCCGCAGCGGATGCACGGCCCGTAGGATTTTGTACTGACTTCGTCCTTGGGAAGGACCGTGATGCCGGACGTGCCCTTGATCACCGGCACATCGAGCGTATACTGGCTCATGCCCATCATGGGCCCGCCGGAGATGACCTTGGCCGCAGTGTCGGTCAGACCGCCCGCTTCCTCAATCAGCTGGGAAAACGGCGTTCCGATCCTGGCCAGGAAGTTCTTGGGCTCCTTCACCCCCCTGCCGGTCACGGTCACATACCGTTCGATAAGCGGCCTGCCGAAGCGCACTGCATTGTAGATAGCCTCCGCCGTGCCGACGTTCTGCACCACAACGGCCACATCCATCGGCAATCCGCCCGCCGGAACCGTCCTTCCGGCAATAGCCTTGATGAGCATCTTTTCCGCGCCCTGCGGATACTTGACCTTCACCGGCCATACCTTGATCTCGGGAGAACCGGAGACCGCCTTGGTCATGGCCTCGATGGCGTCCGGCTTGTTGGCTTCGATGCCGATGAAGCCCTTGCTCACGTTCAGGATTCGCATGAGGATCTTGAGGCCTTCGACGATCTCCTTCGACTTCTCGAGCATGAGACGGTGGTCCGACGTAAGATAGGGTTCGCACTCCGCGCCGTTCAGGATCACGATGTCGATCGGCTTCTCCTTGGGCGGAGAAAGCTTGACATGCGTGGGGAAGGTCGCCCCGCCCATCCCGACGATGCCGGCATCTTGAACGAGTTTCTTGAGCTCATCGGGACTCAACAGCATGTAGTCGGGATTTTCCTTCAAGCCGCTGACCCATTCGTCCTTGCCGTTACTCTCGATGACAACAGCCGGCAGGTCGGCGCCAAGGATATGGGGGAAGTTGCCAAGGGCAACCACCTTGCCGGAGACCGACGCATGGACGGGCGCGGAAACAAAACCGGTCGTTTCTCCGATCTTCTCTCCTTTTTTTACCTCTTGCCCGATGACGACGAGTGCTTTGGTGGGGGCTCCGATGTGCTGGCTTAGGGGAATGACCGCTCTTTTGGGGATCGCTGCCTGAATGGTGGGTTTGTGTGCTGTCAGGCGCTTGTTATCAGCAGGATGCACACCTCCGCTGAACGTGTCGTGTGCTTTTACAGTCGTGGCTTCCATCAGTCTCACCTGCCATTATAAATATAATGAACATTGAAATTACAGCTTGAGAATCCAAAAAGCCGCACCGTTTATAACAGAATGTAGCCGATGTGTCAAGCTAATTTTTGCTCGCTACCGCTGGTTTTTGCCGAGTTTGTTACAATACGGAACATCGGTGCGGTCCACTGTCCGGCAATCGTGTGGGCGGTTCCCAAAAATGCCTAAAACCATGAGAATGGAGGAAATTACGAGGAGAGAACAAGCAACTGCACTGTCTGTGAACCCGTCTTAAACGATACCATGATCTTCCACGCACTCATGGCTCTCAGATACACGATCAACGCGAACCGCGAACCTTCCTGTCGATCAAACGTCTGAATCTCAGCGGGAACAACACGGCAGGATTACAGAAAGAAGACACGATGAAATTCCTCCGGTAATCCTGCTCATGGGAAAAAGTCATTGTTATTATGCTACCTGGACAACTTCCTTTACAGCCGGGATCTCCTGCTTCAGAAGCTTCTCGACACCCATCTTGAGCGTCATCGTCGACATCGGACAAGCCCCGCAGGCCCCTCTGAGCCTGACCTTTACTACGCCGAGCTCTTCTTCCACACTCACGAGTTCAATGTCACCGCCGTCCCGCTGGAGCATGGGCCGTACCTTTTTCAGGGCTTCTTCAACCTGCTCTTTCATGGTCATTCTCCTTTTCTCGGATGCCTAAGCATGTAAATTTAACGTATTATACACTTTTTTACCCCCTGTGAATAGAATTTTCTATGACTTGGATCATACTTGAGATGTCCCCGGACGGGAGATACTTGTAATTCCTGTTGACAGACTTTCCCGGTTCTGTTATTTTTTATTCAATGCAGGCGATGGAGTTCGCCGTTAACCGCCCTTTTTCTGGGCTAATGACTCCTACTCTCAATTCACGAGGGCAGGAGTTTTTTATGCCCTGAAGGAGGGTGGTTATGCATGAAGTTTGGGGACTGGCTGCGCTCTGGCTGTGTCTTGCCTTAGTAGCCACATTACTTTCCATCTGGTTTCGTATCGCCACAGCTCTCTCGGAAATCGTCGTCGGTACCGTCGCGCAATTGATCATAGGCGCTCTGATCGGAACGACCCTCGGATCGGACACGGGATGGATCAAATTTTTATCCGGGACCGGGGCAATCGTTCTTACCTTTCTTGCCGGCGCCGAGCTTGACCCTGTCGTGTTCAAAGCGAAACTCAAAGAAGCGTCGGCCATCGGTTTCATCTCGTTCCTTGCTCCCTTTCTCGGCTGCACCGCGGCCGCGTACTATCTCCTTCACTGGACTGTGCAGGCAAGCTGGCTCGCGGGAGTGGCACTTTCGACGACCTCAGTTGCCGTGGTCTACGCGGTGATGCTCGAACTGGGGCTCAATAGGACCGACTTCGGCAAGACCGTGCTCGCGGCCTGCTTCGTGACCGACCTCGGCACCGTCCTCGCCCTGGGGCTCATTTTCGCGCCTTTTTCCGTGAAGACACTAATCTTTGTCGGGGTCGGCGCTATTGTATTCTTCATCCTCCCGTTTCTTACTCCGCGCTTCTTCAAGAAATACGGGGACCGTCCGTCGGAACTCGAAACCAAATACCTCCTGCTGATTCTTTTCGGTCTCGGATCCCTGGCTGTGTGGTCGGACAGCGAAGCAGTGCTGCCTGCGTACATCGTGGGAATGGTGCTTGCCGGGACCGTAGGCAAGGACCACGTGCTCATCAGGCGGCTCCGGACTCTCACGTTCGGTCTGCTAACGCCTTTTTATTTCATCAGGGCAGGCTCCTATGTGTCCGTTCCAGCCCTTGTCGCAGCGCCTGTTGCGATCCTTGTACTCTTCCTGGGCAAAATGATAACCAAGATCGTCGGCGTCTATCCCGCGGCCACCGCGTTTCGATATGCGCAGAAGGAAGGTATTTATACCACTCTTCTCATGTCGACAGGGCTGACCTTCGGCTCGATCTCGGCCCTCTTCGGGCTCACGCACAATATCATCGACCAGCAGCAGTATTCCATTCTTGTCTTCGTTGTGATCGGCAGCGCCGTCGTGCCAACGCTTATAGCGAACGCCTTTTTCATCCCGCATTATCTTTTGCCAAAAAAAGAGAAGGAACCCGCGACCGCTCTGGAAAGTTCTTTGGAAACAACGGCTAAATAGAAGGAGGGATCATGCTCAAGAGAATACTGGTTGCATTCGACGGCTCAGAACAGTCCTATAAGGCTTTCGACTTCGCCCTGGAGATGTCCAAGCTCTGCACGGCATCCCCCGAACTCACCGTCCTTTCCGTAGCACAGCCCCCGGAGCCTGCGGATATCGTCGAAGTGGACGC
>JBLMWN010000110.1:0-6064 GCA_050257255.1 Betaproteobacteria bacterium
GGCTTTCGACTTCGCCCTGGAGATGTCCAAGCTCTGCACGGCATCCCCCGAACTCACCGTCCTTTCCGTAGCACAGCCCCCGGAGCCTGCGGATATCGTCGAAGTGGACGCCATCATCGACAGTGCAACGCAGCACTATGAGGAACTCTTCAAAGGGCTCCGGGACAAGGCTCGGCAAAGAAACCTGGAAATTAAAACCGAAGTGGTTGTCGGTCATCCGGCAGATCAGATTATAAAATATGCCGGTGAGAAGAAAAGCGACATGATTATAGTAGGACAGCGCGGCAAAACCAAGATCGCAAAGTGGCTCTTGGGGTCGGTGTCGAAGCGAATATCGACATACGCGCCGTGTACGGTTACGATTGTGAAATAGACCGAGAACAGTCATGGAGAAATCATCCTACGGACGCTACGCCTGCCTCAAGCACGACCTCCTGCAGTGCATCGACGACATGCTCTCTATTGAGGCCATCCGCGAATGCCCCTGTGAGGAGCTGCGCGATAAGATCCGGACGAACGCCTTCAACCTCGTCGTAGTCGGCCAATTCAAGCGCGGCAAGACGAGCTTGATCAACGCACTCCTCGGGATCGACATCTTGCCGGTCGCGGTCGTTCCCCTTACATCCATCGTGACGATCATGACCCACGGCGAGGCGCTCCGCATCAAAGTTTATTTCAATGACGAGAGGGTCTCCGAAATCAAACCTGAACATCTCTCTGATTTCGTCACGGAAAAGGGAAACCCGAAGAACGTGAAAGGCGTCCACGAAGTCATCCTCACCTACCCCTCTCCTTATCTCAAGGACGGGGTGCGGTTGATCGACACGCCGGGTGTGGGTTCCATCTACCAGCACAACACGGACGTGGCATATCAATACTTGCCGAAATCAGACGCAGCGCTGTTTCTCCTGTCCGTGGACCAGCCCATGAGCAAGGCGGAGCTCGATTTCCTTAATGACGTGAAGGAGTATTCCAACAAGATATTCTTTCTCCTGAACAAGGCCGATTATCTGCGCGAGAACGACCTCCGGGAGTCTATGGAATTCTCAAAAAATGCGCTTCGTGAAGCCATGGGTTCCGAGGTGAAGCTTTTCCCGATATCGGCCCGCCTCGCACTCGAGGGTTCTCTTGCCAAGTCTGACGAAATGATCAAGAAAAGTCTCCTCCCTATTTTTACTGACGAACTGCATAAGTTCTTGATGGAAGAAAAGGGCAATGTTCTTCTCGTTGCTGCGGCAAACAATCTACTCAGGCTGCTGTCGCAGGCAAGGCTGGAACTGGCGCTTGAGCTGAAGTCCATCACCACGCCGCTGGAAGCGCTGAATCAAAAACTCCGGGCCTTTGAGGATAAGAAGCGGGAAACGGAGCTTGAAAAGCAGGACTTCGACATATTGCTCGATGGCGAGACCAGGCGTCTGGGAAAAGACATCCTTGATGATGATATCACCCGGTATAGAAAAGAACTGCTTAGCCATGAGCAGGCCCACCTGGAGGAGCAATTCAATAAGATGAAAACGCTTCCCTCTAGGGAGCTGCGGGATGCTCTTGAACAGATTATCATGGAACACATCAGGCAGGCATTCAACACCTGGCGGGCGCTGGAAGACGCGAGACTTGCAAAGGCATTCGAGGCGATATGCGGCCGATACGCTTCAAAGATCAACGACAGGGTGGACGCTCTCCTGAAGTTTTCATCTGATCTTTTTGAAATCCCTTTTGAGGCAGTCAAAACGGAATTGCTCTGGTCCGATAAAACCCGGTTCTCCTATAAATTCAGGGATGAACCCGTAGGGCTCCAGATCGTCGCCTCCTCGCTGACCCTTGCGCTGCCGAAGTTCATCGGCGACAAGCTCATCTTGAAGAAAATGAGCGAGTATCTGATCCGGGTCGTTGATATGCAACTGGGCAGGCTGGGGTCAGATTTCGAGCAACGGCTTGACAAAAGCAAACTGGATTTCCGCTGGGAGATGCTTCAGAAGATCGAGGCGGCCATAGAAGGCATATCAACGGCAATAGAAAAAGGCATGCAGCAGCGTTCAAAGGGAGAGCAGGAAGTTGAGGCAAGGCAACGGATGCTCGCCGAGACGGCCGAGAAATTGGATAGACTCAGCACCAGGCTCACTACGATTATCGAGCAGGTAGGAGGAAGATGTGTTTGAACTCGATATCCCCGGCTTCGGGGTCATTAATATAGAATATCTTGTTTCCGATTTCACCGGGACACTGTCCGTTGACGGGAAACTCCTGCCCGGCGTCAAAGAACGAATCAACAAGATAGCCGAAGTCATAAAGATACATATACTGACCGCCGATACCTTCGGTAAGGCGCGAGTTGAACTCCAGGGGATCAACTGCGAGATACACATCCTTACGGGCGAAAACCATGATGTCCAGAAAGAAGAATATGTGAACAAGCTTGGTGCGAATCGTATCATCGCCTTCGGCAATGGAAACAACGACCGGAGGATGCTCAGGGCCGCAAGGATCGGAATCGCCGTTACTGAAGGAGAAGGCTGCGCTGTGGACGCTATCACCTCGTCTAACATCCATGTCAGGAGTGCGGTTGACGGACTCGACTTGCTGCTCAACCCGAAACGGCTTAAGGCGACCCTGCGGTTTTAGTCCTGCATATTTCCTATTGTCACTGAGGATATTATCTGCTAAATTACCCCCCGAGGTTTTGGATCAATGAATTACCTTATCATCGGCGCCGGCGGGTTTGTCGGCGCTATTACACGGTACGTGCTTGCTGTCTGGATCGGTCAGCGGTGGGGCCGGAGCTTCCCCCTCGGCACCTTTATCATCAACATTACGGGCAGTTTTTTCATCGGCCTGCTCATGACGCTCATGGCCGAACGGTTCACGGAAAACCCGCAGTGGCGTCTCCTTCTCGTCGTTGGTTTCCTCGGGGCGTACACGACATTTTCGACCTTTGAATACGAGACCGGCGCCCTCTTGAAGGACGGCGAGTGGCTCTACGCCGGTCTCAATGTGATCCTGAGCGTGGTTGTGGGATTTGCTGCGTTGAAACTTGGTGAAGTGATCGCGAAGAGCATATGACTTTTACTGAAATGCCGATCTAACCATTTATATCGTCATTCCCGCGAAAGCGGGAATCCAGGATCGTCTCAGGAAAGTGACTGGATTCCGGGTCAAGCCCAGAATGACGGCATATATTGGTGCAAGGGAGAGTGCCATGATCAAAAGCGGTCCCGCTAAAAAGCTTACAATTTACGTTGATGAGGCGGACACATTCCACGGCAAACCGGTCTATGAGGTCTTGCTGGATATCTTTTATAAAAGGAAGATCGCCGGCGCAAGCGTGTTCCGCGGTATCGAGGGCTACGGCAGCGACGGCGTGTTCCACACCGCAAAGATCCTTGAACTCTCCACTTCGCTTCCGGTCAAGATCGAAGTGACGGACTCGGCAGAGATGATCAACGGCGTGCTTGAGGATGTGACGGGGATCGTCGAAAAAGGCCTGATCGAAGTAAGCGACACGAACGTCATCAAGTGTTGTGTGAGGAGAAAGGGCTGAGTAGTTGGTGAATTATCCATACATTGTCATTCACGTGAAAACGGTAATCCAGAGTCGTTCCACAAAAGGTCACTGGATTCCGGGTCAAGCCCGGAATGACGACATGTGGATCATACTATTCTGCTCATGATCACCCATAAACAGCAATGCTATCATCCCTCATCATGACCATCCAATCCCTCGATACGCAGCTCCTTCTCTTCATTAACCATCATCTGGCAAATCCGGCGTTCGACATCCTCATGCCGGCCCTGTCGCGGCAAGGGTATCTCTTGGTTGTCCCTTTTCTCCTCGCTATGTTCCTAAGCGGAACGAAGCAGAAGGACGACCGGGGAAAAACGTACCTCACCACCGCGGTCTGGACATTCCTGATTGCATGCGTGGCCGTATATTTAGCAGGGTTGGCGGAAGATTGGATGAAGGATGCTGTTGCACGGGTACGTCCCTGCCGTGCACTCGAAGGCCTCAGGCTCATTGTCGCCTGTCCGGGGTCCTTTGCCATGCCCTCGGGCCACGCGATAAGCTCTTTTGCCTTTGCCGCGCCTCTTTTTTACCTGACCCGGGAGTATATAGCTATGATATGGCGTCTCTATCCCTTGATCCTCGCGTCTTTGATCGCCTTCTCGCGATTGTACCTCGGAGTTCACTATCCCACCGATGTACTCGCGGGAGCCGTTCTGGGCGCCATTATTGGTCTGGTGTTGTCGTTCCTCTATCAGGTGATCGTTACTGAGGATTTCTTAAGGAGAAGAACGAGGTAAGAGGGACTATTCCTTCCAACCGTGGTTGCCGATGAGCGGGACGAACACACAGGGAATACTTCGTTCCGTAACAGGACCTTCAGCGGTCTTGACGACCTTAAACAAAACCTGGTTATACCGCTCCCCGACAGGTATCACCATCCTGCCCCCATCCTTGAGCTGTTCGACGAGCGGCGCGGGTATATCAGGAGCGCCTGCCGTAACCATGATGGCATCAAAGGGCGCCATTTCCTTCCAGCCGTAGGTCCCATCATAGACCTTGATCGCAACACTCCGGTACCCGAGGCGGTCGAGCGCAGCCCGGGCATGGTCAGCAAGCATCTTGATACGCTCCACCGTATAAACTTTTTCGCACAATTCGGCGAGAACTGCGGCCTGGTACCCTGAGCCGGTCCCGATCTCGAGCACCCGCTCGGTACCCTTGAGATCCAAAAGCTCGCTCATGAGCGCAACCATAAAGGGCTGGGACATGGTCTGGCCTTCGCCGAGCGGGAGTGCGCTGTCCTGGTATGCCATACTGCGGATTCCCTCGGACAGGAACTCATGCCGCGGGACTTTGCGCATGGCGGCAAGGACCCGTTCATCCCTCACGCCGCGGGCCACAATCTGCTCCTCCACCATCTGATTGCGTTCTTTTTCGTAGTTGATCACTCGACGCTCCGATGAGACGCCGGCACTGTATAGCTCATCTTTTCCATGGACCGCAGCCGGTCGAAGGAAGAATAGTCCGTAAAATCAAGGTGAAGAGGAGTGACGGAGACGAACCTCCGGTCCACGGCGTCGAGATCCGTTCCCTCTTCCCGTTCCCAATCCGGCTCTCCCCCTCCGATCCAGTAATACTTTTTCCCGCGCGGATCCACGCGTTCCACGGTCATCTGGTGATAGATACGCTTGCCCAGTCTAGTGATGCGCGTGCCCTGGATTTCAGAAATCGGAAGGTTCGGGACATTGATATTGAGAAGTGTTCCTGCTGGGAGCCCCTGTTCCAAAATTTGGTCCGCGGTCCGAAGCGCCACTTCAGCGGCTTCGGAAAAACGGAACTCCTCCCGCGCAGCGAGCGAAATAGCAAACGAAGGAATCCCAAGCAGGATGCCTTCGATCGCACCCGCCACGGTGCCGGAGTACGTCACGTCGTCTCCCAGGTTCGGCCCCTTGTTGATGCCTGAGATGATCAGCCGCGGCGTTTCTTTGAGCAGGCCCTTGACCGCGATGTTCACGCAGTCCGTGGGTGTGCCATTCACGCTGTACATCGACTCCCTGAGCTCTTCGATCAGGAGCGGCCGGTGGAGCGTCATGGAATGGCCTGCCGCGCTCCGTTCACGGTCCGGGGCGACGATAACGACCGTATCGAGCTCTCGGAGCCGTTTTGCGAGGGTCTGGATTCCAGGCGAATAAACGCCGTCGTCATTGGTTACGAGGATCATAATCTACCTCTATATATAATATATGATAATACCGATTAGAGTCTGTATTTAATGTCTTCCGCCGTCGTGCCGCTTGATCCGGGATCCAGAAGATTTTGAAAAACTTAATTCCGCTGGAGCCTGCCCCGGCATGGTTTAAGCCGGGACGGGAACGACGGACGAGCGGCCGATACTCTGTCAGCATGGGGAGGACTGTTAGATGATGCTTCATCAGGTTTATACAATAAAAAGACAGGGGATGTAAAGAGGAAAGAGGACGAACACTATCGTGATCTCCCTTAATGCCTCATTACATTGCCTGTCGCCAGACAAACGAAAGCCCATAACTTACATGAGTTATG
>JBLMWN010000111.1:0-5937 GCA_050257255.1 Betaproteobacteria bacterium
ACGATGCTGCTCCCGACGGTATGCGACGGGCCTGCGTGGAGCAACTCGACCTTCCGGTCCCCAAGGTCGATCTCCATGGCGTCGGTAAACGTGAGGGAGGGAACGACTACCGTCGTTCCGCTCATGGCCTCGTCGCTCAAACCGAAGTATTTCGCCCGCTGCAGGAGGCCGGCCCCGGTCTTCACCATCGCCGCTTTTGTCTCCTCCTGCGCAACGATCGTCGCGCCGAGCTTGGCGAACTCCGAATTCCCCAGCACGTGATCGAGATGGTCGTGCGTATTGACTACGTACCGGATGGGTTTGTCCGACACGGCCCGGATGTCCTTGATGAACCGCTGCGCCTCTTTCGCGGAGATCAGCGTGTCAACGACCACCATCCCGTCTTGGCCGATGATGATCCCGGCATTCGCGCCGAAGCTGGTTGCAGGGGACGGATTTTTTTCATCGATGTACGCATATACGCCCTCGGCGATCTTCACGAGCCCGGCCCGGGCCGTCGCAGCCGCAGGCCCCGCGTGCCACGGAAGAACAAACAGCAATCCTACTATAAGTGCCGGCGCCAAACGTGTTCTTTTCACGTAAAACCCCCTTATATATTGAGAGTCTCATAATCCTTTTCCGGTCATGAATCCGTTTTACCGCTATGCGTCCCTCTTCACGATCTCCGGTGAAAATGCCGGGACACAGACCGCAATGTACTCCGCTCCGTCCTGGCCCGGAGTGCTGTACTGGACCCATTCCCCGCGCTGAGCGATGAATGCCTCGCCCGCCTTGACATCGTACGCGCCGGACTTAGTGGCCACGCGGAGAAGGCCCCGCAGCACGACCGTGTATTCGTCGAACTCGGGCGTCTGGCCGGGCTCAGTCCACCCGGCTGGGCTTTTCATTCTCGCCACGCTCACGGCGGACGTCCCGGAGTTGACGCGGCCAACGAATTCTTCTATCACCTTGGGTTTGTTGCCCGCCGCCTTGATCACGGACGGCGACTCGATGAGTTTCGGCATTTCGTGGTCCCTTTCTTTGAGTGAACTGTGGTCATTTCGCTTTTGATAAAAGCTCCCGGATGGCGCTCCCCAGGCGGCTGATCCCGGTCTCTATCGTTTTTTCACCCACGCACGAAAAATTGAGCCGCATGGTTCTTGTCCTCTTTTTATTCACGTAGAAGGGATCGCCGGGAACGAAAATGACCTTGTCCTTGACGGCGATGTCGAAAAGGTCGAGCGCTACAGCGTTCTTCGGCAATTCGGCCCAGACGAACATCCCTCCCTCGGGCCTGGTATAGGAAACATCGGGAGGAAAGTGCTTCCCGATGCTCCGTATCATCGCATGGCATTGGTTCCCATACGCCGTTCGGATCTTGCCGATATGGCTGTCGACGTCATTGTCCGTCAGGTACTGGTAGATGATGGCCTGCGTAAAATGGCTCGTGTGGAGGTCGGTTGCCTGCTTCGCGATGATGAGCTTTTCCATGATGAGTTTGGGGGCGACAATCCATCCCAGCCGGAATCCCGGGACAATGGTCTTGGAGAATGATCCCAGCATCACTGTGTTGTCCGGCAGCAGTTCCTTGAAGGACGGTTTGTCCTCCCCCTCGAACCTCAACTCGCCATAGGGGTCGTCTTCGATCAACAGGGTTTTGGTCCCTCGAAGAATTTTTGCGATCTCAACCCTGTTTTCCCGTGAATAGGAAATGCCCGAGGGGTTCTGAAAATTTGGAACCGTGTACATCAGCTTCGGCTTTTCCGAGGACATCGCCTCCCGCAGTTTTCCCGCGTCCATTCCTGCTCGTTAACAGGAACAGGGAGAAACTTCGGCCGGTAGATCGAAAACGCCTGGATGGCCCCGAGATACCCGGGCTCTTCAAGGACCAGGCTGTCGCCGTCGTTCAGGAGGATCTTCCCTAAAAGGTCCAGGCCTTGCTGGGAGCCGCTCGTAATCAGGATATTTTCGAGGGGGACCGTGAGCTTTTTCTTTTGACGATACCGCTCCGAGATAAATTTCCTCAGCTTCAGATACCCTTCCGAATTACTGTACTGGAAGATGTCCCTGCCGTGGATGCTGAGTACCTTGCCGGTCGCGTCCCTGATCTCCTCAACAGGAAAGAGATTCCTGTTGGGCAGTCCTCCGGCGAACGAGATGACCGTGGGATCGAGGGCGACCTTCAATATTTCACGGATGAACGAACGGGGCACATCCGTAATTCGATCGGCAAATATACTGTCCATACGGTACCTCCGCGCCATACAGTTAGCCTTGAGTGTACCAGAAATCAGGGAAAAAACATATCAGGGTTTCCATTTCTCCAGGCAGATCAGCATGACCTTGGCGCTCTGCGGCTTCCGCTCATACTCCCGATATCCGAGCTTTGCGTAAAGAGCAAGATTCTTTTCGCTCTTGTGCCCCGTGGACAGTTCGTAGCGCAGCGCCTTGCCGAACTTGTTCTCGACGGCATGCATCAGCTTCTTTCCGATGCCTTTGTTCTGGTAGTCTGGATGAACGATCAATCGGGAAATAAAGCACGTCTCCCTTTCGGCGCGGCCTCTTATTGACCCGACGACCCTGCCCTCATCCATCGCCTTCAGGAATAAATGCTTTTTGAAATCCAGAACCAATTCCTCCAGCGTTTGTAACAGGGGCGGCAGCGTGAAATCATTATATAAAATCCCTTGGCCATGGAACGCGAGCTTCTGGATTTCCAGTATCGCCGCGGCGTCTGATGTTGTTGCATCACGTATATCTATGGTAAAATCGTCGTGTTTCATGTTAGGCGTTCATTGCCTGATCGAGGTCCTCAATAAGATCGTCTGACTGCTCGATCCCGACAGACAGACGCAAAAGAGAATCTGAGATGCCGATCCGCTTCCGTTCAGCGGCCGATATCTTGGCATGGGACGTGACCGCGGGAGCGCAGATAGTCGATTCTATGCCGCCCAGGCTCACTGCAGGCTTGATGATCCGCAGGCCCCGGACAAACCGGTCGGGGTCGACTTTCGCATCATCCAATTCGAACGACAGCATTGCGCCGAACCCGCTCATTTGGGATTTTGCAAGTTCATGGTACGCTGAGCCCGCCAGGCCCGGATAATTCACGCAACGGACCTTGTCGTGCTTTTCGAGATGTCGCGCGATTTGGGCCGCGTTTTCTGTCTGCCGCCCGACCCGGATCGCGAGCGTCAGCATGCTTCGCTCCAGCAGCGCGCACGTCTGGGCGTTAAGGCTTCCGCCCAGGTTCCGTGCCACGGCGCGGATTCGCTCCGCCTTTTCCCTTGACGTGACCGCGATGCCGCAGCAGATGTCGCTATGCCCGCCGAGGTACTTCGTGCCGCTGTGGACCACCACGTCGATGCCGAGCGAATACGGGTTTTGATATAACGGCGTCGCAAACGTGTTGTCGATAATGGTCAGCACGTTCAGTTTTCGCGCGAAGGCCGCGATCTTTCGGATGTCGATCACGCTCAAGAGCGGGTTTGTCGGCGATTCTATCACGATGACCCGGGTATTCTCCTTGATCGCGCGGCAGACGGAATCAGCGTTTGTTTCGGCAAAGGTGCACGTTATTCCGAGCCGGGGGAATTCATCCGTGGCGAACGCGTGCGTCCCGCCGTAGAGCTCGTCCATCATCACCACATGATCGCCGCCGCCCGCAAAGGCCAGGATGGCCGTGCTTATCGCCGCCATGCCGGAGCTGAAGAGCACGCCGTCCTCCGCGCCCTCCAGTGCGCAGACCTTAGCAATGACCGCGTTCTGGTTCGGTGTGTTGAAATAACGCGGGTACAAGGCGTGTTCCCGGTCAAGATAATTGAACGCCGTTGATGTGTATATGGGCGAATTCACCCCGCCATGCATCGTATCTTTGATCGCTCCGCTGTGTACGCATTGTGTCTCTTTCCTCATGTTGGCCCTCCCTTTCTTTACTGTGCTTTACAGGGCATTAATTTCCTTGCGCCTTCGTTCCGATTGTGTACAGCACACCGACATCGAGCCAAATCCCTTCTTCGCTCCTGAGCGCCTCGATCTCACGCAGGTGCTCCTGTTTAAACCGCTCCTGATCCTCGTGCGAAAGCTGAGTTACGTACCTGCGAAGCCCCGCATTCCAAACGATACTCCACCAGTCATCGGCATTGTCAAGGTAATAACCCACATTCCTGGTCTCAATGCGGATATTCAGGAGTCCTGCCGATTCAAAGAGCCGTCTGCATCCGGCCTCATGCGCAATACGCTTCCAGGCCTGGGGCGGATTCTGCACGCCGTAGGAAGACATGCGGTCGAAGAACCGCTCCTTAAAGGGTGAAAAGTAATCCTCCAGGAAATTCGTTATCGCGATCCTTCCGCCTGGCTTCACCGCCGAAACGATATGCGCCAATTGCGCTTCCATGTCCATGACGAAGAATATGCCGAACGCGCAGACTGCAACATCAAACCGGTTCTCGAATTTCAAATTTTGCATGTCCCGTTCGAGGAACTCGATATTGGCAACGTTGGACGCGGCGGCTTTTTTACGCGCTTGACCAAGCATGCCCTGAGAAAAATCCACGGCGGTAACGTGCCCGCGCGGCAGCAGGCGCGCAACGGCCAGACTCACATGCCCCGTCCCGCAGGCGACGTCGAGCACGCGCTCATCCCCACGCAGTCCAAGCAGGGCGGCCATGTGTCCTGCGCTTGCGGGAAAGAACCGGAGCGCTCTATCATCGTAGCCAGGTGAAACAGCGTCAAAGGTTTCTTTTAAAATAGTCTTGATATCCGGCTTGTTCATATGCGCCCCCTGTTCACTGTCATCAGAAACGACTTTCTTTTGCACTGAATTCGTCGAGTTCTCGTTCAATAAAACAAGCAATGATGGTGCGGTAAGCTCTCTCCGCAATCTCCGGGGCAAGGCCTTTTTCAATCGCCTTTGCCCTGACCTTCTCGATCACCTGCTCGACCCGCTTCGGATCCCGCACGCCCTTTTCGTTCTTCTTCAGCCTGCCGGCCGCGCTCACCATGTCTGCACGCTTCGCCAGCAGCGTGATGATCATGCTGTCGAGATCGTCGATATTCTTTCTTATTCTCGTCAAATCCATTTTCGTCTCCTCTTCCCTGCGTTGCTTCATGTCGGTGTTAGCCGGCCCGTCTGCCGCCGAATATAGTGAATATTCCGTATTTGTAATAACAGTCAACATCCGCAAATCCGGTGGTCCGCAGTGCATCAAGCTGATCTTCCAGCCTATTCGGTTTATTGTCCCTGTTGTCCTTATAACCGTCGATAATGTTTTCAAACTGGTTCTCTTTGATCCCGAGGTCCCATGCTCGCTCATTGATCCAGTCCTTCCAGAGGGAAAGAAACCACTCCTCAACCGGGCCGGAGGAGGCAAGGACGACATCGATATTTAGGAAATAGCCTCCCCGCTTCAGGAGCCTGTAAACTTTCTCAAAGAGGGCTTTCTTTTCATCCATGCTGAGATGATGTATCGCCAGCGAAGAAGCAATAAAGTCGAATTTGCCGCGGACCGTATTCCCCCTTATCATTTCCTGGAAGCTTGAACGGATATAGGTCGTTTTGTTCAAGCCGCTCAGCCGTTCTCTGGCCTTCTTCAGCATATCCCCGGAGCCATCAACGAGTGTCGCCGAGATTCGGCTGTCGACGCCTGCGATTACGGACGTAACGATTCCGTCTCCGCATCCCAGGTCGAGGACCGTTCGCCGAGATCCGTTCTTTATGAAATGAAGATAGAACGACTGAAGGATGGAGAGCATCAGCCTTCGCTCGACGATAAAGACGTCGGCGTTGTCCCGGTATCCTCGGGAGAACTCGGGCTTGGCCCAGTTTGATTTGTCGAATTCGTTCATGGCTTCATCTTCCTCGCCAGCACCATATTCATATTCATCGCTTCTTTCCGCAGTTCTTTCCAGGGCTCATATTCTGATGTGGTGTACCAGGAGTTAAACGCTTCCATGCTC
>JBLMWN010000112.1:0-6755 GCA_050257255.1 Betaproteobacteria bacterium
TGTCTGCGGTGAGAACCCTATCTTTTCAGGACCAGTTTCGCCGCGAGGATCGCCTTCGCCCTCTTCAAATGGTTCTTTACCGACTCGCTGTCGTCGATGGCAAGATGGATCTCCTTGGCGATCTCCTCCTCACCTGCCCCGCTCGCTTTCTCTGCCCACTCTCGATAGCTTTCCACATGGCTGTCTCCGTGTTCGATCCAGTTGTCGAGCATGATCTGGAGTCTGCGCAGGGTTTCCGTTCCCTCATGAGGATGTTCATGGCCATGTCCGTGCCCGTGTGAATGCCCCTTATGCATGTCTTCTCTTTGCCCTCCCCCGTTTGCGTGGACGTGTCCATAGTGACCGTGGCGGTGCACGTGGGCCATGTCTCCGTGGTAGTGAGCATGCTCGTGGATCAGGTTGACCCTGAGCAAAAGGTCATCGTTCGAGATGATGTCATGAAACGCGTCGTCCGCCGCTATGGTGTGGTCCTCCGCGAGTATCACGGCACGGTCCGCAATGTCCCCTGCGATGGAGAGGTCGTGGGTTGCTGAAATAACCGTCTTTCCTTTCCGGTGCAGTTCATGAAGGACCTCGATGAGCCAGACCTGGGTACGCGGGTCCAGGCCGTTCGTGGGCTCATCGAGCAAAAGCACTTCAGGGTCCGTTGCCAGGCTCGATGCGATGGCCACCTTCTTCTTTTGGCCGTCGGAAAGCGTATGCGGGGCGCGGTCGCGAAGGTCGGCGATGCGGAATGATTCGAGCTGCAAATCGACGATGTCCCGGATTCCCGCAGGCGAAAGGCCGAGCTGCAGCGGTCCAAAAGCGATTTCTTCCCAGACAGTGGCAGAGAAGAGCTGCACGTCCGGGTTCGAGAACACGAACGCCACGCGCTTCCTGAAATCCATGGCAAAAACCCGGTCCTCGAGCGCCTCTTCGGACAAGGGCCTTCCGAATACGCTGATGGACCCCGATTTCGGAAAAACCAGTCCGTCGAGAAGCGAAAGAAGCGTAGATTTGCCGGTGCCGTTCGCGCCGAGGATCACGCTCCGTTCACCGGGCGGAAAATCGAGTGTCAAATCCTTCAAAACCGTCCCCCCGTTCGCGTAGGAGTACATGACATTATGCAAACTGAAGACCGTGGTCACCGGAGCAATCCCCTTTCAACCATGATGAGTATACCACCAGCGGCGAGCACTGTCATCAGCCAGATGTAATCACCGGGGCTGCTGCGAAAGCGGTTGATGGTCTTAAAATCGCCGTGAAAACCGCGGGACAGCATGGCCTTGTAGACATCGTTGCTCATTTCTACGGACTTTCTGAAGGTAACGCCGATGCGCGACGCGGTCCAACCCCTCTCGATAGCGGCTGAAAAGGCCCTGATGGACCTGCTCTTCCTCGCCCGGTACATGTCCTGGATCAGGCGCAGGAACACAAAGAGGTACCGTTCCGTCATACTCAGGGTCATGACGAATATCCGGGGGACAAAAAGAGCTCGAAGACCCGCGAAAATCTCCGCCCACCGGCGTGTCAATGTTAATAGAACGGCAAATGACACCGATGCGGCAACGCGCGACACGAAGATAATCCCGCCCCAGAGCCCCTGCCGCGTAACGGCGATTTCCGCGGGAATCGTATAGGGGCCCCAGGCGTATTTTCGGGAAAGTTTCAACAGTACCAGCACCGGATCTCCCGGGGTGATGATATTCAGAACAGCAGGCAGAACGATGGCAGCCGAAAAGAGCGGTACGAACAGCCAGACGCGCTTTACAAAGAACCAAAGCGGCACACGCGAAAAAACGGCGAGCGCCAGGCTCGAGGCGTAGATGAGCCACAATGACTGCGGGGTATGAAGAAAACTGATGAGGACAAGGATGAACAGGAATGTAACGAGCTGGAACCTGATATCGAGAGACTGCAACAGGCCGCGGCGATTTGCGTATTGCTCGGCGAACAAGGACTGTTCAGCCGTGCGCGCGATTGCCAGAAGTGTTTTGTCCAGAAATATCGTACGTGCCACGTTAATTCACCGGAGAGTTCATTGCTTACGCGCTGAAGAACCGTTCTTGCGCACCAGCAATTTTGCGAGAAGATACACGAGCCCCGCCGTTGCCGATATTCCGACTATGGCTGCCACAAAATATCCTAGTCCACCGTGGATGAGCCCCTGACCCTGTCCGGGAACGGCATAATTCGTCATCGGCGCTTTCCAGGCGTGCGAGATGCGCTTCATGCCCTCAGGAACGAAGCCGACAAGCTTTTCGATTTGATCGAGGCCCCACTCTCCCCACGCTCCTCCTGCGCCGAAATAGCTTGGGATGATGATCCCGAGCGGCGAAAGAAGAACCAAAATACCGATGCCGATCCAGAGTCTCCGAACAGTCCGTTTCCCTGCTTCGATTTCGCCTTCGTTCCGCATTCTCCTACCTCAGCATGCCGGGATCGTTTTTCTGGAAATACTTTATAACGAGCGCCGTGACCGCGGCTTCAACAAAGCCGAACAGGAGCAGATGTTCAAGGGCCATGGCCGGTACGGCGACGCTCATCGGAAACGGCGCGTACAGGGGCTGTCCTGAGGAAGACCGCTCCAGCATTGGCTGCAGACCCAGTTGTACCGCTGCAAGCAGCGCCGAGACATTGAGGCTCACGTACGCGGCGATTGCTCCGGCGACCACCCGTCTGCGGCTTCCGGGTTCGGACTTTGCGGCGATCACGCGGTAAACGCTGTAGCCGACAAATACGCCGACAATGGCCATGTTGAAGCAGTTCGCGCCGATGGCCGTGATACCGCCGTCGCCGAAAAGGAGCGCCTGGATGATAAGGGCCACGGATACGGCAATCACCGCTGCCCATGGGCCGAGGAGGATGGCGATGAGCGTCGCGCCGGTAGCATGGCCCGTTGTACCGCCAATGATCGGGATATTGAACATCATGATCACAAAGGTGAAGGCCGCGCCAATGGCAAGGTACGGCGCCTGCCTGGCTTTGAGGGTCCTGTTCAACTTCCAGGACGCAGCCGCCCAGAACGGGACCGTCACGGCATACATCACGCCGTACGTGGCGGGCCCCAAATAACCGTCAGGGATGTGCATGAATGACCTCACACAGGAGTGATCGTTATTCACCAGAATTGGATTCAAAATCTAGATTCAAAATCTCAATGTCGTCCCCGCCAAGAGAGACAGGTCCGCCTCCGACGTCGTCATGCCGCTCTTCACGCCGAAGTCGATATCGAAGTCCTCAGTGACCGTATAGATGACCCCGCCGAGCAGAAAAGCGGGTTCGTTGTCCGACGCCTTGTCCGCATTCCGTTCGATGCCGATGTTTCCGACGAGCTTCAAATTCTTGATGACATCATAGGCCGCTGCAAGAGACGCGTGCCAGAGATCGGTCCGCTCGTCCTCCCGCTTCTCGTTCCTGACGTATCCGGCGTTCACATGGAACGCCCATGGGGCGGCTTCTTGAGAGCCGATGATAAATACGTGATACCCCGTCCTCCCCATGCCGAGTCCTTTATGTTCATTGCCCGTCGGGAAGCTTATGCCTGGCTTTGCGGCGAAACTGAGCCCCTCTTGTTCAAAGAACCGCCATTTGATCTCAAAGATCGTGTCGGAAATACCGTCATCGTTTGAAACGAGTACACCGTCCCGTTTTACCTTGTTCCAGAGATAGGGAACGCTGAGTGCAAGATCGGCGCTATCGACGAAACCGTAGGACAGCGTGGCCGCTGCTTGACCGCCCGTGGTCCTGACGGACACGCCGTTGACGTTTTCCTTGTCGGAGTCGTACTGCCCATTGATCTCAAGCTGAAATTTTCCTGTTCCCTGTGTTCCTGTATCGTCCGTTATGAGCGGGTGCGCAGCCCATGCTGCCGTCGGCAGAGCCACAACAGACGCCAGAATAAGCCTTCTTGCAAACAGCATCATTTGTTGCATGCTCTCTTCGGGCACCGTGATGGCGGCCAGACCATCGGCACTGTCCTTCCTGGTAATTCGCCGGCTCAGAATTTCCACGCTATCCCTGCAAGGGCTGTGTAGTCTTCAGCATCTTTGTTCAGCCCCGCGCGCGCGGCCAGATCGACATACCAGGATTTGGAAATATCATATTTTACCCCCGTCATGAATGTGAAGGGACGTGCTGTATGATCCCCTTCTGCTTCTTTCCGGATTTCGCCCGCCACCTCCGCCAATACCCGGAAGGACCCAGTGATCTTGCGTTCCAGGGCAAGGCCGAACCGGATGGCGTAGTCTTCGGCGAAATGCTTGACGAAGGATTCATAACTCAGGCTCACATGGAGCACGTTGTTGCGGCATTCCTGCTGATCCATCAGCTGGAACCCAATGAGCACGTTGTTCGTCCCGAGACCTTTATCGACGTTGCCGGTGGGCATTCCCGTATAGAACTGGAACCCCGCCGATTGATTCACTTCATTTTCGTAGATCCGCCACTTCATCTTTAACAGGACATCGCCATATCCTCTCTCGTACTGGTCCGTGACCGGGCTCGGATCCAGCATGAGGTAAGGCACTTCCAGGGACAAATCCGTATTTTTGCTCATCCCCGCTCTGAAGACTCCGGTGAGATTCGTTGTTTTGAACATATTGTCTTTCGTGTAATCGCCGTTCAGCTCGAACAAAAAATTGCCCTTCCCCTGCGTGTTGGTATCTTCCACCACGAATGGATGTACCGCCCATGCCGAAGCCGGCGCCAGCATAAGAATGAATACGATACATCCTGTTATAACGGTGCGCATATGTCATCTCCTGTGAGTCAGAGGTTTTCTTGATATTCCAGGGCTGCCTGCTACATTGCCTACGCCAGATCTTTTCCCGTTGTCGTCATCGTGAGCTTGCCGTGTTTGACCCCCCGGGTGCCGATGAGCCGGTCTGCGATCCTCTTGATCTCATGGCTCTTCCCCTTCACGACCAGTGCCTCAAGACAGTTGTGCGCGTCGAGGTGGACATGGAGTGAAGAAATAATCTGGTGAAAGGATTTATGCTGCATGTCCGTGAGTGCATGCTCCAATTCGCGCGTATGGTGGTTATAGACGATGGTGATCGTGCCTACGGTCTCGCGGTCGCCGGATTCCCACTCGTCTTCCACCAGACTGTCGCGGATCATATCGCGGATCGCCTCAGAGCGGGTAGTATACCCTTTCCTCCCGATGAGCACATCAAATTTCTTTATCAGCTGACTGTCGATGGAAACGCCGAAACGCGTAATTCCAGACATACGGCCTCCGTGCTACACTTTTTAAAAAAGTAGCACACTATCGTCTTCCCTGTCAAGAGCAAAATTCGGCAGACTATATTAACCTTGACAAAATCTCACGCCTTTGCTAGTTTTAACCAAAACACTCACAAGTCTAATGAATGCATAGACAGAGGAGGCGTTACTCATGAAAAGAGCTCAAATGTACCTTGCCTTTTTATTTGTCCTTTCGATGATCGTCGTTCCTTACAAGGCATCTGCTTTTTTTGGCCTGGAAGCCGGCATAGGATACTGGAAACAGTCGCCGTCGGGTACGTTGAGTTACAAGTCGACCGACAATCTCGATCTCAAGAACGATATGAACTTGGGCGACAAAAGCCAGGTTTTTGTCCGCGTCAAGGCCGAGCTTCCGCTGGTTCTTCCGAATATTTACTTTATGGCCACCCCCATGTCGTTTGATGGGTCCGGCA
This sequence comes from Betaproteobacteria bacterium, assembly GCA_050257255.1. GTDB lineage: Bacteria > Nitrospirota > UBA9217 > UBA9217 > UBA9217 > JAJYKN01. The sequence goes on from JBLMWN010000112.1 coordinate 5,661, forward strand.
CCCTCAACAGAGACATCACATACGGAGGCCAGACATTTAACGCCACTACCCCGATCCAATCAAAACTCAAGATGGACCATTATGATCTGGCGCTCTATTATCCGATTCCGGCATTGAAAACTGCGACGCTTGGAATGCTTAATGTCGAACTGGGCCTGAACGCCAGGTTGATTAATTTTGAAGGGACTTTGAGCCAGGGTGCGATCAGCGCATCAAAAAGCCTCACGCTCCTCGTGCCGATGATCTATGCCGGAATCCAGGTCAAGCCCGTCTCGGCATTGAGCATCGAGGCTGAAGGCAGGGGGATCACCTATAGTTCAAACCACTATTACGATATTATCGGCAGGATAAAGGTAATGCTGGCCGGGCCGCTCTTTATCGGTGCCGGTTACCGGTCCGAGCAAATCAAGTTTGACGAAAGCGATGTAAAGGCGGATACTAAATTCAGCGGTCCCTTTATCGAGGCGGGGCTGAGCTTCTGAAGTCAGCGGACAACCTGTCGCACACTGTTTGACAAAAGCCTCCGGAGCACGAACCGGGGGCTTTTTTTGTCCGCGCCGCTTACTCTCCCTTGCCCCTCCCCCCTGTTTGTGTTATATTCCCTTCGTGGAAACGAAGAGAGATACAGCGATACTCAAGGTGATCGGCGGCCGCGTCGAGGGGGTCATAGATGAGGTGGCGTCCGAGCTTCCGATCAGGCTCGTATTGAACAAGGAACCGCTCGTCACGCTCCTCTGCACCCCATCCGAGCTCGAAGAACTGGCCGTGGGCTTCCTCCTGTCCGAAGGACTTCTCCGCAGCAGATCATCGATCAAAAAACTGGACGTTGACGACCGGGAATCCACCGTACGCGTCGATCTCGCCGATCTGCCGCCGGACTTTTCCAGGCTGTTCGAGAAGCGTACCATTTCTTCGGGGTGCGGCAAGGGTGTGACCTTCACCAACTACCGGACGTGTGCGGAACACAGGATAGAAATCGGAAACCGGCTCATCACGCTCGACGATATCAGGAACCTGCTGAACAACTTTCGAACCATATCGAAGTTGTATCTCGAAACCGGCGGCGTTCACAGCGCCGCGCTTTCTGACGGCAAG